>CAZAYJ010000159.1:0-3578 GCA_964489335.1 uncultured Planctomycetia bacterium | reverse complement strand
CCCTTGAGAGGGCGGCGACATATTTCTTCTCCCCTCCGCTCGAGGTGCCGCGGCCGCCAGGCAGTTGAACACTGTGTGTCGCATCGAAAATCACCGGATACCCCAAATGACGCATAATCGCCAGACTCCGAAAATCCACAACCAGATTGTTGTAACCGAAAGAAACGCCCCGCTCCGTCAAAAGAATCTTACGGTTTCCGCTGGAGACGATTTTCTTGATGACCTCGTCCATATTCCACGGCGCAAGGAACTGCCCTTTTTTGATATTGATGGCCTTGCCCGTCCTGGCCGCTGCAACGAGAATATCGGTCTGCCGGCACAGGAACGCCGGGACCTGCAGGCAATCCAGGACTTCGCCTGCGGCTCTTGCCTCGTCGGCGCTGTGCACATCGCTTAAAACCGGGATGCCGAATGTCTTCTTGACGCGCTGTAGGACCTTCAAACCCTGACGGATCCCCGGCCCCCGGAAAGACGACAACGACGTCCGGTTGGCCTTATCATAGCTGGATTTAAAGACCAGGGGGATGCCCGCCTGGCGGCAGACGTCCTTCAGGCGCTCGGCCTCTTGCATCACAGCCTTCTCGGACTCGATGACACACGGCCCGGCCAAAAGAACCAGCGGCAATCCGCCGCCGATCTCGACGGCTCCAATCCTCACTTTACGCGTTTTCATTCTTTTCCTCGATCTTACTGCGCAGCAAGAGCCACTGCTTGACCTTCTCCAGATCCTCCCGGGTATCGACGCCAATCGTCTCGAATTTTGTCTCCACCACACGGATGGAATATCCATTTTCCAGGATCCTGAGCTGTTCAAGTTTCTCCAATTTCTCTAATTTCGACACCGGAAGGTTCTTGTAGGTATAAAGGAAATCCTTGGTGTAGCCGTAAATCCCGATATGCTTGTAATGAACGCGCATACCCGGTTCCTCTTCGCGCACAAACGGGATGGGGCAACGCGAAAAGTACAGCGCCTGATGCTTCTTGTTCATCACGACCTTCACGACGTTCGGGTCGGTGATCTCCTCTTCGTGTTCGATGCACTTGCAGACCGTCGCGCAATTCTGCTCGGGGACATTCAGGAGCGTATAGGCCACATCGTCGATCATGGAGGGGTGCACAAGCGGTTCATCCCCCTGGATATTGACCACGACATTGACGTCCATGTCGGCGACGACTTCGGTGATACGTTCGGTGCCGCTGGTATGGGCCTTGGCCGTCATGACGACCTTGCCGCCAAAAGCCTCAACAGCCCCTTTAATCCTGTCGTCGTCGCACGCCACGACCACTTCATCCAGAGACCTGGCCCGCTTGGCGTTCTCCCACACATGCTGGATCATGGGTTTGCCGAGGATGTCCGCCAGGATCTTGCCTTCAAAACGGACAGATGCGTAACGCGCAGGGATCACGCCGATGGCATTCATCCCGTTAGACCCTCCACCTGTTTATCATCGCACAACCCTTTAATCCCAAAGACATATCTATCGCAGGATGCCTGACGGAGTTCATGACAATCTTCCTCTTAACCTCTGCCACGCCTCGAGGATCTCCTCTTTGGTGACAACGGCCACGCCGACCTTGCCGACGACCACGCCGGCAGCGACATTAGCGATCTTGGCCGCCTCGACCATCGGCACGCCGCGCGACAACGCCAGGGTAAAGACGGAAATGACCGTATCGCCGGCGCCGGAAACATCAAAAACCTCCTGGGCCACGGTCGGGATATGCACGGGAGTGCGATTGCGCGCGCCGGACGAAAAAAGCTTCATCCCTTTTTCCCCAAGGGTCACCAGCACCCCTGCACACCGAAGGTTCTTGAGCAGTTTCCAGCCGATGCGGTCGATATCCCCTTCCGTTTTGATGGAGATGCCGGCGCCGGCTGAGGCTTCTTTTTCGTTCGGCGTCAGGGCTGTAACACCCTTATAATAATTGAAATGCTCTATCTTCGGATCGACGGTAACGATCTTTTTGTGCCTCCGGGCCAGTGCAACGATGCGCTTCAACAGATACGGCCCGATCAAGCCCTTGCCATAGTCTTCAATGATCAATGCGTCGACATGCGGGATCTTTTCCTCCATCATGCCGATGAGGCGCCGCAACCGGTCCTGGAGAAGATGTTCGGTATTCTCCCAATCCAGGCGCACCATCTGCTGATGGGCGGCGATAATACGTGTCTTGACCGTCGTGCGTCTTGTGGTATCGGCCATCACGCCGTCGCAATTGACGCCCTTCTGACGCAATAAATCCAGGAGGATGTCGCCGTTCTTGTCTTCGCCGACCACTCCGTAAAGACATGCCCTGGCACCCAGGGCCGCCAGGTTGCTGGCGACATTGGAAGCGCCGCCGGGCATAAAAGATTGCCGTTGCGCCCAGACAACAGGCACAGGGGCCTCAGGCGAGATACGCTCCGCCTTGCCCCAGATGTATTCATCCAAAATCAAATCGCCGATCACCATGATCCGCGAAGATGAAAACCCGTGAAGGATCTTCTTAAGTTTTTCTTGAGTCAATGGCGCCATAAAAGAGAATTCCCTTGTTAAATCCTGCCGGCCTCGACGATCATCTAAAACAAAGGCGGCTATCACGATCTCAGGTGCCCCAGGACACGATAACGGATACCGCAGCCTTCCTATGGACACAGATTCTTTAACTCTTTTGTTTACAAAATGTTAGGAGACAAATCAAAAAACGAAGTCCGGCCCTTACAGACAAGAACCTGGTTAAAAGAACTTACCGACCCTGCTCTTTCCTGCGTGATGGAATAGGTTTTAAACCTGGATAGGTCCATGGATCAAGATGCCGACTTATTTAGAAGAGTTAATTATACCAACGGCGGTTCCTCCGGTCAATATATGTTTGGCGGGTTCCATGCGCCAAACACCTGCCGCACGATTTTTGAGGAAAAACTACTGCGCATAATCATAGTCCTTCTTTTGAAGGACCCCGTTTTTAAAATACAGGATCGTTGGCGGAGACGTTAAGGAGTAGACCCAGGCCTCATCATACATCTTGCCCATATAGCTGATGTCATAACGCCTTTTGTCGGGATATCCGGCCTCTTTTTGCACCTCGGCCTGCGTCATGCCGACCTTTGTCTGCTCAAGAAGGCCGTAGCACTTCATTTTGCTGGTCTCATCGGATGAGCGCCCGAACTCGCAGATATTGGCGCAACCGACCGACATAAACATAACCCCCAACATCATCAAGATTGACCGCATAAGGATTCACCTCCTCTTATGAACAAATTCTTAAGCGTTTTTAACGAATCTGTGCCGCCCCCGCTTCCTGCGATACTTTTTCTGCAGGCATAGCCTTCACCACGGTGGCGCGGATATCGCGGATCGCATTCTTGTATTTCTCGACCTCGGCTTTCAAGATCATCTCCCGGCCCTGCAAGCGGGTGACCAAAGACTGGTAACCTGCAGAGGCAAGCCAATCGCCGATCCCGACCCCCGCGATAAAAACAACAATGATCGTTATGGCCACCACCAACCCTCTTGTCTTCATACGGCGCTCCTTAATCTCGCCCCTGGCGAGATCAGGCCCTTCGCTAATTTGACATTGCGAAGGCCTGCCCCCTT
>CAZAYJ010000158.1:0-3601 GCA_964489335.1 uncultured Planctomycetia bacterium | reverse complement strand
TCCTGCGGGATTTCGACGTTGCCTACCTGTTTGAGCCGTTTCTTGCCTTCTTTTTGTTTTTCCCAAAGCTTGCGTTTACGCGTGATGTCGCCGCCGTAACATTTCGCCGTTACGTTTTTACCTACAGGCCTTATCTTTTCGGATGCCAGGATCGTGCCGCCAATGGCGGCCTGAAGGTTGATGAGATAAAGCTGGCGGGGGATCAATTCCTTCAGTTTTTCGACCAGGAGCCTGCCTTTGGCCTGAGCCTTGTCTTTATGGATGAGACAGGAAAAGGCATCGCAGATTTTGCCGTTGATCAGGATATCGAGCTTGACAAGCTTGGTCCGGTTATAGCCGTCGAACTCATAGTCCAGTGAGCCGTAACCGCGGGTTACGGATTTGATCTTGTCGTAAAAATCAACAATAATCTCCGCCAGCGGCATGCGGTAGATGACTTTGACCCTGTCCTCTCCCAGATAGTCATTGGCGAGGAATTCCCCGCGGCGCTGCTTGGCCAGTTCGCAAACTTCCTCGATAGAGTTGGTCGGGACGATCATGAAGGCGCGCACAAACGGTTCTTCGGCAAGCTTGATTTGTACCGGGTCCGGCAGTTTGGCCGGGTTGTCCACTTCTGCGACTTTATCGTCGCGCGTGGTGATGCGGTAGACGACATTGGGTGTCGTCAAAACGAGGTTCAGGTTGTATTCGCGCTCCAGTCTTTCCTGGACGATCTCCATGTGGAGAAGCCCCAGAAATCCGCAGCGGAAACCGTAGCCGAAGGACTGAGATGTCTCTGTCTCGTAGACGAACGAGGAATCGTTGAGTCCCAGTTTTTCCATGGCCACTTTAAGCTCGGCGAAATCTTTGGCATTGACGGGATAAATTCCGCAGAAGACCATCGGTTTGACTTTTTTATATCCCGGCAGAGGCTGTTGGGTTGGATGGTCGGCGAGTGTGATGGTGTCTCCGATCAGGACTTCTTTCGGATCCCGGATATTAGCTGTGATGTAGCCGACTTCGCCGCAGCGCAGGGCCTTTGAGGGCGTCATCTGCGGGCGGAAGACGCCGATCTCCTCTATCGTATAAACTTTGTCTGCCTGCATCATGCGGATGGTGTCGCCCAGGGCTATTTTGCCGTTGAAAAGCCGTCCGTAGATGATGACCCCTTTATAAATATCGAAGGATGAGTCGAAGATCAGGGTTTCCAGCGGATTATTGTCGTTGCCGCTGGGCGCGGGGATCGCCTGGATCACCCGTTCGAGGATTTCCTTGATGCCTATTCCTTCTTTGGCGGAGGCCAGCAGGATCTCGTCTTCATTGAGTCTGAGAATGTCCGTGATTTGCTCTTTGACGCGGTCAATGTCGATACCGGTGATGTCGATTTTATTAATGACGGGGATGATTTTGAGATTATGTTCGCGCGCCAGAAAGAAGTTGGCGACCGTCTGAGCTTCGATGCCCTGGGAGGCGTCTATCAGGAGCAGGGCCCCTTCGCAGGCCGCCAGCGATTTGGATACTTCATAGGTGAAATCGACATGGCCGGGCGTATCGATGAGATTGAGCGTATAGGTGTGTCCGTCATCGGCTTTGTAGTTGATCGTGACGGCCGACGCCTTGATCGTGATACCTCTCTCCTGTTCGATCTCCATGTCGTCCAGCAGCTGGGCGTGGAAATGGCGCTTATCCACGGCGCCGACATATTCCAGGATGCGGTCGGCCAGCGTCGATTTTCCGTGGTCGATATGGGCGATGATGGAAAAGTTCCTGATGTGTTCTTGTGGATTCATGTCAGCGGTTGATCTCCGCGATAACAGCGGCAACGACTTCTTCGATCGTCATTCGTGTCGTGTCGATATAGACGGCATCCGGCGCTTGTTTGAGAGGGGCACAAGCGCGGGTCGAATCGATGCGGTCTCTGGTTTCGATATCATTCCGGATGCGTTCTTGTTCGACGGGGATATTTTTTTCTTTCATCTCAAGGAATCGTCTTTTGACGCGTTCTGCAGGAGCGGCGTCCAGAAAAAATTTTTTATAGGCATCGGGAAAGACGATAGTCCCGATATCCCGGCCTTCCAGGATGGCGCGCCTGCCCTCCGCCAGCTTCCTCTGCAATTCCACCATGATTTCCCGCACCTCTTTTATCTTGGCAATGACGGAAACATGCTCGGTGATTTCCGGTTTGCGGATATCCTGCGAGACGTCGTGTCCGTCAAGATTAACCTGGAGTGTTCCGTCTTTGGGGTCATAAGAAAGATTGATGCGGGTGCGCCGGGCTAGGGCAATGACGGCGTCCGTGTCGTCCGGATCGACGGATTCCTGTCGTGCCTTCAGGGCCAGCGCCCTATACATGGCCCCGGTATCGATGTAGAACAGGCCGAGCCTGCGCGCGACAGCCCGTGCTACGGTGCTTTTTCCTGAGCCCGCGGGGCCGTCTATGGCTACGATGGGTTTAGGTGGCGTCATTTCTAAGAGAGGATCTGTTGGCGTTTGTTGCGTCCGTAGGCCAGGAATTTCTTGAGGACCTTCCTGTTTTCTGTAGCGATGGCGCTCTTGAGACGTTTGAGCGACCGTTCAAAAGCGTTGAGGGATTTGAGGACATTGGTTCGGTTGGACAGGAAAATATCGCTCCAGACGTCTGGATGAGACAGGGCGATGCGCGTCGTGTCTTTCAGGCCTCCGGCCGTCAACAACCCGCAATGGTCCGGCATCACGCAGGCAAGCGCAAAAGCGACGGCATGCGGTAAGTGGCTTGTGAATGCCAGTGCAGCGTCGTGCCGTTTGGCTGTTAGGGTGATGACGCGGCTGCCAAGGATTTTCCAGAAGTTGCAGACGGCACGCACGCTGGCGTGCGGCGCCAGATCCGGCGTGACGATGCAGACAGAGTCTTTAAAAAGATCCGGCCGGCCGTAGGCGACACCGCTTTGTTCAGAGCCCGCCAAGGGATGACTGCCGACAAAATTCAACCCCTTGGCCGCGCGGATAATTTCGGCTTTCGTGCTGCCGACGTCCGTTATCAGGGTCTTGGTAATCCCCAGCCTTTTGAGTTCTTTGATCTTGGTCTTGATATCTTCGACCGGCGAACAAAGGATAACAAGATCGCTGCCCGCGACGGCCTCGGCAAAGTTGTCTGTCCCCGTATCAATGGCGCCATGGCGCTTGGCCGCAGCGATTTTCTTTTGATTGCGAAAGTAGCCGCAGACCTCCCGGCATAGGCGCCGTTTTTTGGCGGCCATACCGATAGAGCCGCCCAGGAGGCCGACACCGACAATCGTTATCTTGCCAAATAAGGGTTTGTCCATTATATTTCCCTGTGAATCGCCAGGGCGATCTTTTCCAGGCTCTGCATCAGAGTGGTCAGTTTTTCCGGCAGGAGCGATTGCGCCCCGTCCGAAAGGGCCTCTTCCGGTTTTGTGTGGGCTTCGATGATGAGACCGTCCGCCCCAGCGGCGACAGCGGCGCAGGCCAGCGGCGCGACCAGGTTCCATTTGCCTGCGGCATGGCTCGGGTCTGCGATAATAGGCAGATGCGAGAGTTGTTTGACGACGGGAATGGCGCTGACGTCGAACGTATTGCGTGTCGCATCATCGATAGTCCTGATACACCGTTCGCAGAGAATGAA
>CAZAYJ010000157.1:0-3616 GCA_964489335.1 uncultured Planctomycetia bacterium | reverse complement strand
ATTCGGGGATGCGCTCTTGTGTCACCCCACGGGCTCTCAATTTCGCCCCGGCCATGACCCTGGCCGCGAGTTTGGCGAGCGGCACGCCGATGGCCTTGGACACAAAAGGAATGGTGCGGGAGGCGCGCGGATTGACTTCCAGACAGTAAAGCTTGTTGTCACGGATGGCATACTGGACGTTCATCAGCCCCACCACCTTAAGCTCCCTGGCCATAGCGATGGTCGCCTGGCGGATCTTGTTGATCATCTCTTCGCTGAGACTGTAAGGCGGCAGCACCATCGCCGAATCCCCGGAGTGGATGCCGGCCTCCTCGATGTGCTCCATGATCCCGCCGATGACGAAGGTCTCGCCGTCGGCAATCATGTCCACGTCCACCTCCACCGCGTCCTCAAGGAACTTGTCGATCAGGATGGGGTGTTCGCCCGACACACGGCTCGCCTCCAGGATAAAACGCTCCAGGGTGTCCTCGTCATAGACGATCTCCATGGCCCGTCCGCCCAGGACATACGAAGGCCGCACAAGGACCGGATAACCGATACGCCCGGCCACATTCTTGGCCTCCTCGAAATTCCTGGCCGTGCCGTTCGGCGGCTGACGCAATTTGAGCTTGTCGAGCATCAACTTAAACTTTTCGCGGTCTTCGGCGATGTCAATGGATTCAGGGCTTGTGCCGATGATGTTGACACCGGCCTTCTTCAAGGCCAACGTCAGATTCAGAGGGGTCTGACCGCCCAACTGCACAATCACCCCCCACGGCTTTTCCTTGTCGACGATATTCAAGACGTCTTCTTTTGTCATCGGCTCAAAATACAACTTATCGGATGTATCGTAGTCGGTCGAAACCGTCTCGGGATTGCAATTGACCATAATCGTCTCAAAGCCCGCCTCCTTCAAGGCAAAAGAGGCATGAACGCAGCAATAATCGAATTCAATGCCCTGGCCGATCCTGTTAGGACCGCCGCCCAGGATCATAACCTTCTTTTTCGTATCGGGCCTCGACTCGTCTTCTGATTCATACGTCGAATAATAATACGGCGTGTAGGCCTCGAATTCCGCCGCCCATGTGTCGACGAGCTTGTAGGTCGTCTTCAGCCCCTGGTGCCTCCGGAGCTCTTTGACATCATCCTCATGCACGCCAAAAAACACGCTCAATTGCCGATCGGAGAAACCCATCTTCTTGGATTGCTCCAAAAGCGCGGGCGTCAGGCGGTTCTTGAGGTCGCCTTTGGCGCCGGCGGCATCCTGCAAAGCTGCCTCAAAATCAACGATCTCTTTGATGTTTTCCAAAAACCACGGGTCAATGCCCGTCAGCTCGCCGATCTCTTTGACGGTCATGCCGATACGCAAGGCGTCGCCGATATAAAAAATACGTGCGTCGTTGGGCTGGCGGAGCTTCTTGGTCACGAATTCCCTGCGGTGCTGGGGAGAATCGAATTCCATCGCGCCGATCACGCTGTCGAGGCCGTTGCGCTTGATCTCCAGCGAACGCAGACCCTTCTGCAGGGCTTCTTTGAAGGTGCGGCCGATAGCCATCGCCTCCCCAACGGACTTCATCGACGTGCCGAGAGCGGGATCGGCCCCTGGGAATTTCTCAAAGGTAAAACGGGGGATCTTGACGACACAGTAATCGATCGCCGGTTCGAAAGACGCAGGGGTCTCTTTAGTGATATCGTTGGGAATCTCGTCAAGCGTATAGCCGACGGCCAGTTTGGCGGCGATCTTGGCAATGGGAAACCCCGTCGCCTTGGACGCCAGAGCCGAAGAACGCGACACGCGCGGATTGATCTCGATCATGACCATGCGGCCATTTTTAGGATTGATGGCAAACTGCACGTTGCAGCCGCCCGTGTCCACGCCGATCTCGCGGATGGCGCGTATGGCCGCATCGCGCATAAGCTGATATTCGGCATCCGTAAGGGTCTGGGCAGGGGCGACCGTAATCGAATCCACTGTATGGATACCCATGGGATCGAAATTCTCAATGGAACAGATGATGACGACGTTGTCCTTGCGGTCGCGCATAACCTCCAGCTCAAACTCTTTCCATCCGAGGACGGATTCTTCCAAAAGGACCTCATGGATCATGCTGTATTCCAGGCCGCGGGCGACAAGGTCTTCGAATTCCTGCATATTAAAGGCGATACCGCCGCCGGTCCCCCCCAAGGTAAAACTCGGCCGGATCACAATAGGCATGCCAAGGACAAGGACGGCCTTGCGGGCCTCCTGCATGGACTTGATATTGATGCTGCGCGGCAAATCCAGGCCGATCTTCTGCATGGCCTTCTTGAACAAGTCCCTGTCCTCGGCTTTCTCGATCGTCTTGCGGTCCGCGCCGATCATCTGGACCTTGTATTTCTTTAAGACGCCTCTTTTGGCCACCTCGACGGCGACGTTGAGGCCTGTCTGGCCGCCCAGCGTCGGCAGGAGCGCGTCCGGCCGTTCCTTGGCGATGATCTTCTCGACGACCTCGGGCGTCACCGGCTCGATATAGGTCGCATCCGCGAATTGGGGGTCTGTCATGATCGTCGCCGGGTTTGAATTGACCAGAACGACCTTATACCCCTCTTCCCGCAAAGCCTTGCAGGCCTGGGTCCCGGAATAATCAAACTCACAGGCCTGGGAGATAATGATGGGCCCCGACCCGATAATCATAATCTTCTTTAAATCGTTGCGCTTGGGCATGGATTCCTTGGAAGTTGTCGTTTATTTTCTCTTTTGCTTTTTGAATTTCCTCATCATGTCCGTGAAGCGGCCAAACAGGTAACCGGCGTCATGCGGGCCTGGGCCGGCCTCCGGATGATACTGCACGCAGAACAGAGGCCAATGCCTGTGGCGCAGGCCTTCCGTCGTCTTGTCGTAAAGGTTGACGTGCGTCAAGATCACATCTTTGTCCTTGATCGACTCGGTGTCCACGCAAAAACCGTGGTTCTGCGATGTGATCTCGACCTTGCGCGTCTCCAAATCCATCACGGGATGATTGCCGCCGTGATGGCCGAATTTGAGCTTGTAGGTCTTGCCGCCCAGCGCATGCCCCAGAAGCTGGTGCCCCAGGCAGATGCCAAAAATCGGCACAATACCGACAAGCTTCCTGATCTCCCGTATCGCATAATCCAGCACGGCCGGATCGCCGGGGCCGTTGGACAAAAAGACCCCGTCGGGTTTAAGCGCCAGGACCTCCTCCGCCTTTGTCGTGGCCGGCACGATCCTGACCTTACATCCTGCCCGATCAAGAAGACGCGGGCTATTATATTTGATGCCGTAGTCGAAAGCCACGACGAAAAATTCCTTTTTGGCTTCTGAGCCCGGCCAGTCGTATGCCTGCCGGCACGTCACATCCCGAACGAGATCGCGGCCAACCATCACCGGAGATGCCATCACCTTGGCCTTCAAGGAATCAATGTCGAAATCGCGCGTGGACAAAATCCCCCTCATAGCGCCCGAACTGCGGATCCGCCGCGTCAGCGCCCGGGTATCCAGGCCTTCGGCCGCGACGATATTATGCCGAATGAGATAATCCTCCAGGGACATCGATGAGCGCCAGTTAGAAAAAACCTTTGATCTCTCCTTGATGATGAAGCCGTCGGCCCACGGCTTGGCCGACTCAACATCCTCGTT
>CAZAYJ010000156.1:0-3629 GCA_964489335.1 uncultured Planctomycetia bacterium | reverse complement strand
CCGGGGCGGGGAGTTTACGGTTTTGGAGATCGGCAATAAGGATCCGCGCGGCCTGATGCCCGTGCAGATCCAGATTACCGGCCGTCTGCAGCTTGGAGACCTGATTTATACGTCGCGTCGCCTGGAAGGCGACGATGTCGTCTATGTTTGTCCGCCGAAAGTGGATGAGACCTTGCGCCGCCAGCTTTGCGATATGGCGGTTCGGGCCTACAAGGCCGTCGGCTGTTTGGATTTCGGCCGTGTGGATTTTCGCGTCGATGAATCCGGCCGCCCTTACGTTCTTGAATTGAATCCGTTGCCGTCGCTGTCGAGCGCCGACGTCTTTCCTCTTATTGCGCAGGCGGAAGGCATGACATATAACGGGCTGATATTGAAGATTATCGATACGGCCCTGGAACGCATAGCAGAGGGGAAGAATAGGTAAAATAAGGAATTAACCCCACAAGGGGTCCTTCGTAATACCGAATAAGCGAAGGGCCTAATCCCACCCGATGTGGGATTAAGGAGGGGCAACTGGCAAGCCAAGCCCAGACATTGGAACATGCGTCACCGCAGACGCTGGTGCGCCGCGCCTGTATCGGCGATTACCGTAAGGTCGCTCTTTGGAAGGACGTCCCTGAAGAACAGTGGGAAGATTGGCATTGGCAGATTGACAACCGCATCCACAGCCTTGAGGCGATCGCCAAGGTTCTTATTCTGACGCCGGAAGAAGAGGAGGGTATTAAAAAGTCCAACGGCCGGCTATCCATGGCCATCACGCCCTATTGGACGACCTTGATGGATCCCGATGATCCTGAGTGCCCCATCCGCAGACAGGCCGTTCCTTTAAAGCAGGAATTCCAGTTCGGCACCAACGAATTCGTTGATCCGTGCGCCGAAGATCGCGATTCTCCGGCCAACGGCCTGGTCCATAGATATCCCGACAGAGTCCTGTTGTTGAGCACGGAGAAGTGCGCCATGTATTGCCGCCATTGCACGCGCAGGCGCTTGGTGGGTGAAAAGGTGGCGCGCGCCATGAACGCCAAGGCGCTCGATGCGGCCGCAGACTACATCCGTTCCAACAAAAAAATCCGCGATGTCTTGATTTCCGGCGGCGACCCCCTGATGCTGGAAGACAATGAGCTTGAGGAGGTCATCAAAAAGATCAAGGGTATTCCGCACGTGGAATTTGTCCGTCTGGGCACGCGCGTCCCTGTCACTCTTCCCCAGAGGATCACGGAATCCCTCGTCGCGATGCTCAAAAAATATGCGCCGCTCTGGATCAGCATCCATTTCAACCACCCACGGGAGGTCTCGCGGCGCTGTAAAGCGGCCCTGGATATGCTGGCCGATGCAGGCATCCCTCTGGGCAGCCAGACCGTGCTCCTGAAAGGCATCAACGACAAGCCCTATATCATGAGAAAGCTTATGCATGAGCTTCTGAAGGTGCGCGTGCGGCCGTACTACATTTATCAGTGCGATCCTGTCAAAGGAACGGCACATTTCCGTACACCCGTGGCAGTAGGTATCAATATCATTGAAAAGCTGCGCGGTTTCACCTCCGGTTATGCCGTCCCGACCTATGTGGTGGATGCTCCGGGAGGCGGCGGCAAGATCCCCGTGGGCCCGAATTACCTGATCTCGCAGGATAAGGGTAAGCATGTGTTGCGTAATTATAAAGGTAAAATATATACATACGTAGAATAACGGCAGTTTTCCTGAGTTGATCAGCCCCCTTTGATGAAAAAGGGGGCTTTTTTTGGGACGCCCGGCCATTCATCTCTCCCTTTGAGGTCTTCGCGACGGTTTCATTGACGCATCCCGTTTTATCCATTATAATAAAAACCTAACGTTTTTTGCGGCAGACAGTTGCTGATCTTTTCCTGCGAGAACAAGAAAATAGGAATATAGGGCCTCGCCTAATCTTTCTTATTCAATTCGCCAAAGAGGGGAGATAAGAAATGGATAATGTCAAGCCTGATGCCAAAAGAACTATTGTTTTTGTGTCCCACGCCCAAGCCGGCAAGACCACGTTGGTGGAAGCCCTTCTTTTCGCCGCCGGGGCTATTTCCCGCAAGGGGTCAATCGCCGAAGGCAATACAACGAGCGATTACAACGCCGATGAGATCCAGCGCAAGAATTCAATCAATTCCAGTCTTTGTCATTTGTCGTGGCGTAATCACTTTGTCCAGATGGTGGATACGCCCGGTTATGCGGATTTCGCCGCGGATATGCTCGGGGCCCTGCGCGCGGTCGATGCCGGCATCCTGGTCGTAGACGCAACCGGAGGCGTTGAGGTCGGTACCGAGCGGGCATGGGATGCCTTAGAGGAATTGAAACTGCCGCGTTTGATCTTTATCAATAAGATCGATAAAGAGAACGTCAATCTGGACGATGTCGTCAGGGAGATCAAAGAGAGATTTTCCAAGGCCGCGGCCGTTGTTTCCTTCCCTATCTCGGCAGAATTGAAGGAGGTGATTGCCGAGACCGACGACGAACTCCTGGAGCGCTATCTGGAAGGCAAGGAGATCAAGGAAGAAGAGTTTAAAAAGGCCCTTAAGGATGCCGTGGTGAAGGGGAAGCTCTATCCTGTGATTGCAGGCTCGGCCCTGACGGACAAGGGTGTCAAGGAGCTTTTGGATTTTATTGTGGATTATCTGCCTTCGCCGCTGGAACGGCCGGCCGTCGTCGTGACCGACGCCCAGACAGGCCAGCCGCGCGAACTCAAGCTTGCTGAAGATGCGCCTTTCGCGGCCTTCGTATTTAAATCTGTCGTAGATCCGTTTGTCGGCCAATTGACGATTTTTCGGATTTTTTCAGGCACTTTGGCGGGCAATACCGGTTTTTATAACGTGACGCGCAATGCCAAGGAAAGGATCGGTCAGTTGATCCTTCTGCAGGGTAAGGAGCAGCGGCCGGCTGCGTCGGCTTCCTGCGGCGACATCGTGGCCGTGGCCAAGCTTAAAGAGACTCTTTTGGGTGATAGCCTGGCCGACGAGAAACAGCAGGTTGTGTTTGCGCCGATTGCCTTTCCGGAACCGGTCTTTTCTTCTTCCATCAAGCCCAAGACCCGTCAGGACGAAGAGAAGATCTCGGAGGCCCTGGCCAAGCTTTGTGCATCAGACCCGACGTTCAAAATCTCCCGGGATACGCAGACCAAGGAGACAATCATCTCCGGTCTCGGGGATCAGCATATCGACGTCATGGTCAAACGCCTCAAAGAGCGCTATCACGTCGATGTGGAGATTGGCACCCCCAAGGTGCCCTACAAGGAGACGATCAAGAAGGTGGCCAAGGCCCAGGGCAAGCACAAAAAACAATCCGGCGGCCGGGGCCAGTACGGCGACGTCTGGCTGGAGGTTGCGCCCCTGGAACGCGGCAAGGATTTTGAGTTCGTCGACAAGATCGTCGGCGGAGCCATTCCGAGGAATTTTATCCCTTCCGTCGAGAAAGGGGTGCATAACGCCATGCTGGGCGGGGTCATCACGTCGTTTCCCATGGTGGGCGTGCGCGCCACCGCTTATGACGGTTCTTATCACGATGTAGATTCCTCCGATATGGCTTTTCAGATCGCCGGCGCCCTGGCATTCCGCAAGGCGGCCATGGAGGCTCAGCCGATCTTGCTTGAACCTATCATGGAGGTCGAGGTG
>CAZAYJ010000155.1:0-3653 GCA_964489335.1 uncultured Planctomycetia bacterium | reverse complement strand
CACTGTTTGGGTTCAGTTTTTATCCAGATTGATTGACTTGAGAAAACCGTGGTAGGCGTAACACCTTGGGCATCGGCCCTGGCGGGCCCGACGTATCCTGTCAAGGTGTTCGGGACCAAAAATATCCTGTAAAAAGTGTCTTTTGAGCGAAGAAATAGGGGGCATGTAAAGGCAGGGATAGAATTCTCCTGCACAGGTCACAAACAAAAAGCTTTCCGGCGTCCTGCAGCTTTTGATAGCGCGCGGACCAAGCCTAACGATCTTTTTGAGGCAAGAAATGACTTTAGCATCCGCTGTTTTGGTTGCAGACGACTCCAAGTCGGCTGAGACGAGATCCAGTTGGCGGATGATCTGCCGTTTTACGACAGGAACATTCCAATCCAGGTCGGCGGCATGGCAGGAAACCCTGTGATAATAAGCCGAGGCCTCAAACTCCGCCAGCTTCGGCATAAAACGAAAACCAAAAGATTTTGCCAAAAAATAGAGCGCAGAAAGATCCCCGTGATTACGCCGGTTGATTGTGAACTTGATGGATGGCTTAACAAGGCTGCGACAGCGCTTGGCAATATAGTCGATACTCTTCAAGCTCGCCTTGAAAGCGCCTGCGCGGCCGCGCAAGATGTCATGATGTCCTTCTAAACCATCAAGACTGATTCCCAGACTCACTCCCTTAAGCATACGGCGGTTGGACTCCAGAAAACCTGTGATGCGGCGATAATCAAAACCATTGGAATAGATGCCGATGGCCCGCACCAGTTTTTTAAGCTTCAGGATATGAAAAAATCTTAGAATAGCGGGTAGTTGAGGGTGGAGGAACGGTTCTCCTCCTGTCAAGGCGACGGAATTGATACGGGCATTTTTCAGAAGCGCCGCTGTCAGATATTCAATGACGCAAAGAGAAAGAGACCTGGGCTGATGTTCTTTCCAAATGCCGCAGCACCGGCAGCGCAAGTTGCACCGGTTTGTGATTTCAAGAGTCAAGTCTATCAACGCAGGAGTCTTCATCATCGAGAGTCGTCTGCTTTCGTGAGACAAACCTCGGACTCGCCCTGCCAAGGGCAGCCCCACGAAAAAGCCACGAAAACGGGTTGTGGTGTCCCATTTAATCATTGCGTCGGCTTTTCGTCAACAGCTATTATCGACGGCGCCAAGCCCTGCGGGCACGCCTGCCTGCTTGCCGATAACAGGTAATCAGACGGAATGGCAATTTCTTTTGTGCCGCGGCTGGCGAAACCACGTGCCGAAAACCCTTCGGCTTGACACCTTCATCCCTTAACAAAAACACCCGAGGTTATCCGATGCGAGGCAACTTCAAAGCAGACAACAAAAAGAATTTTATGATACAATAAGAGCGCATTACCTGCGGACATGAATACTATCACAACAACGTCCAACGACAGAACAGTGCCATCGATCTTGCTGACGTATCCTCCCGAATCGCTTACGCAGGGATGGGATGGCAATCCTTTTCCCACGACTCAATTGTGTCTGGCTTCTTACCTTGAAGCCAGAGGGATGAAGAGCGAAATCTATCAGGAACATCCTTTCCGCACCTCCCATATCCTTCGGCTGATCAAAAAAAACCATCACGGAGCTGCCGGCCTGAGTTGCGATTGTTCCAACTTGCAGAGCTGCGCTCAAATGGCGGCTTCCATTAAAAAACACTGCCGCGATGTCGTTGTCATTATCGGAGGCGTCCATGCGACGCTCTACCATAAGGACATCCTGGAACACTTCCCTCAATTCGACGTCATTGTCAGGGGAGAGGGAGAAGAAACCTTGGCCGAAATCATGCCCCGTCTAAGCCACCTGGACACGTCCATCCCTGGCATCACCTTTCGAAAGAAGGGCGCCATCTGCATCTCCCCGGACCGAACGCATTTTATCGATTGCGATGCCCTGCCGCCCCTGTCGTACCATCTGTTGAAAAAAACAGGTCTCAAAAATTTTGACCGCATGGACAACTGGTGGCCCATCCCTTCGGCCAGGGGATGTTCTTTTAACTGCGCGTTTTGCGCCAGTGGGCGCTTCTGGAAACACCGCTATAGAAAAAAAAGTCTGCCATGCCTCATTGATGACATCCAGAGGTGCCAACGCGATTATCACGTAAAGCGCTTTTTTTTCGACGAACTGGCCTTCACCTCCGACAAGAAACGCATCCGGATGTTCTGTGAAGAATTGAAGCGGCACAGGATGGATATTGAATGGTGCTGCGATACCCGCATCGATTGCGTGGATGAAAAACTGTTAGACATGGTCTACCGGGCGGGCTGCCGACGCATCCATTTCGGCGTCGAATCCTTTTCCAACAGGATCCTCGGCCTGATGAATAAAAAATACGACAGCGACCGGGCTCTCGAACTGCTCAATTATTCCCATCGCATCGGCATCAGGACCATCTGCAATATCATCCTCGGTTATCCCGGCGAAAACGACGCAACACTGCGGGAAACGCTCGCCCATATCAACCGCCTGGAAAAGGGGATCTATTGTAACGCCATCATTTTCCATATGTATACGGGGACGGATATCTATGACCTCGCCAAAAAAAGAAATCTCGTCAATGACGCTCAATGGCTCCATGGTTACACGATCCGCGATTTCGTCCGCCAATATTATCCACCCGGCTTTTTAGAAAAGCTTATCGCTGTCCGTAAGGCCATTCAGCATAAATTCAAAAAATATTCATTTCGGAAATACCGACCTCATGGGAAGACCGATGAGCTCGAAACCAGGCCTTTCACATACCCTTAAGGCATGAATTTTTCCATCCAGACATTACGAAACGTTATAGCAGTCCACAATGACCACCTGAGGTTGTTCGCCATCAATAAGAAAAAGGTCCTGGCGGGCCCCAGAATAGTCCAGCTGCACATAACAGAGACCTGCAACCTCAAATGCCTCCATTGCTGGTACCACTCCCCCTTGGACAAAAACAGGAAACTTTCCGGAGAATTAAGCTTTGCGAAGATCCGCAGAGTGCTCGATGACTGTTTTGACCTCGGCGTAGAAGAAATCAGCATATCGGGCAGAGGAGAGCCAACCCTCCACAGCCGGTTCCTCGACATCGTCCAGCATGCAAGGCGCAATAAATTCAAGATGCAACTTTTCACCAATGCAACGTTCCCTCACAAACTTATCAAATGCATGGCGCAGCTTGATGTCCTTAACATAGACCTGTCCGCGGTGACACAGGAACAATACTCCTTCCTGCAATCCGGCGGCGCAACCGACCATTTCAAAACAGTCCTGGGCAATCTGCGTCTGCTGGCCGATCTTAAAAAAAACAAAAAAAAGGCGCCCTATGTCAAGCTTATCTACGTCTTGCACGCGCACAATTACCGTGAGATCCCTATCGTCCTTGATCTGGCTGATCGCATGAGGATCGATGAAATCTTCATTAAAAACATCGATACCAGGCGTTTCCATACCTCCTTACGGCTGACACCCGGGATTATTGCAAAAACAGAAGCCATCATAAAAAAAATAGCCCGCACTGAGTCTTTTCGGCGAGTGAAAAGCAACCTCAAACAAAATTTTTCGGCACGCGGAACCTATCTTGACGAGCTCTTTATGAAACCGACTCAACCCAAGGCTTGTTATATGACATGGTACTATGCCTTCATCTCGTCTTCAGGAAACATCACGCCGTG
>CAZAYJ010000154.1:0-3654 GCA_964489335.1 uncultured Planctomycetia bacterium | reverse complement strand
ATGGGGTTTGTGTTTAAAGGCAAACGGTCTTGATCCAAGAGGGGGATGTCAGCAAAATTTGTGCTGGGTTTAATCCGCGCCTGCAACTTATGTCGCAAAGACTCCATAAGTTGTGCGCTTATTAAAGGAGGAAGACATGGTCGTCATACTGCTGGTGCTGTTGGCTCTCATTATTCTGTTGCTGGGGTGGTTTTTCTTTGCTTACAACTCGCTCATCCGGCTCAAGATCCGCGTGGACAACGCCTGGTCGCAAATCGACGTCCAGCTCAAGCGCCGGCACGACCTGATCCCTAATCTTGTTGAGTCTGTGAAGGGCTACATGGCGTATGAAAAGGAAACCCTGGAGCGCGTGATCAAGGCCAGGACACAGGCCATCGATGCCTCCGGCATCAAAGATAAGGCCCAGGCAGAGAATTTCCTGACTCAGACTCTGCGTTCCCTCTTTGCCGTTGTCGAGCGCTACCCGGATTTAAAAGCCAACCAGAACGTCCTGGCCCTGCAGGAAGAATTGACGTCGACGGAGAACAAGATCTCCTTTGCCCGCCAGTATTATAACGACGAAGTCGGCCGGTATAACACTTTGATCGAGGTTATCCCTACCAACATTGTCGCGGGGGCCGCAGGATTTGCGAAGCGCGATTTCTTCGAGATCGAGGACAAGGCGCAACGCGAGGCCCCACAGGTGAAGTTTTAATATAAGTTATCGGTGTGCCGAGCAGGCGAGTCGGCGGGTTAAGTTTTTTCCATATCTTACGATGCGCAGTCTCCATAAAAGAAATCCCGTGTCTGCCCTGGACAGGGGGCGAGCACAGGGAGATTCATTTTCATGCCTCCGTTGATTCGCGCGCGTTAACTAAAAACGATGTCCTTTTCATTTATTGATATCGAAGAAAAGAAGACACGCTTGATCGGTTTTCTTTTCTTTTTTGTCATCTTTTTTTATTTCCTCACAGCGTATCTCCTGCTTGTGATCCTGCGTAATGCCTTTGCGTCGCGAGAAGGTTTGCACTGGCCGGACGGTTCCTCTGTCCTGGCGGCGTTCGGAGTCGCCCTCTTGGTGGCGCTCCTGCATTGGGCCACATCGACGTCGCATTTGATTGAAAAACTGTCCTTATCCATCGGTGCCGTGGAGCTTGATGCCAAGGATATCTATCACAAAGGTCTCCAGAACATTATCGATGAAGTGAGCGTGGCTATCGGCGGCCGGCGCATCACGGGCATGGTCATTCCCTCGGTGAGCTTGAACGCTTTTGCCTTGGAGGATTTTCATGGGCAGGCGGTGATCGGTGTGACGGAGGGCCTTCTGACGCGTCTCAACAGGGCGCAGCTGGAAGCTGTCGTCGGCCATGAAGCGGGCCATATCGTCAGCGGCGACTGCGTGGCGACAACAGTGACGTGTGCCCTGGCCGAATTATACGATGAGTTGTTTTCTCGGCTGAAGGCCGGCATGCAGAGGTCGCGGGGTCGCGGTGCCCTCTTGGTCCTTGTGCTGCTTCTTATTATATTTTTCATGCGTTTTTTGAGCACGCTCCTGCGTTATTTTATCTCTCGCCAGAAAGAGTACCGCGCCGATGCCATCAGCGTCCGGCTGACGCGCAACCCTTTGGGTCTGGCGGAAGCCCTTTCTTTGATATCGACGAATTGGCGGGGAGGGGGCGCTTTGGGCGAGCGGCTGGAATCCATCTTTATCGTCAATCCAAACTTCAGCCGTCTTGATGAAGAACAGGGGATTTTCTCGGATGCTTTCTCTACGCATCCGCCTATCGCCGAGCGCATCCGGATATTGACGAACATGGCCCATGTGGACACCAAGACGCTGGAAGAGAATCTGAAAAATAACGTTTGGGTTTCTCCGGTGGCGAAAGCAGAGTTTGCGGAGACGAAGAGTCCCGCACCGGTTGCGTGGAGGGTTTTCGCCGACCAGGAGTGGAAGGGGCCATTCGGCCTGGAGGAGCTTCGGAAATCCGGCCTGCTGACGCCGGAGGCCTGGATAAAACCGGAGGGTTCCGAGAAGGTCGCCCACGCCTATGAGGATGAGGCGCTTATGTCGGTGTTGTCTCCGCGGCAGACAGAGCCGAAGGCGAAGGAAGAATTTGTCTGCCCTCATTGCCGCACGGCTCTGGAAGAGTTGTATTACGAAGGGGTCCCGGTCCAGAAGTGCTCCCATTGCGCAGGGGTCTTTGCCCCCAGCCGTAAGATCTCCCGCATCCTGATCCGGAAGGACAAGACTTTCGATGCCGAAGTCGTCCGGCTGGCAGAGGTGGCCATTCGTGAAAGGGATAAGCGTGTCGACGGTTTCTATAAACAGAAGCCGGTCAACGCCTGGATCCTGGATTGTCCCCAATGCGGCCGCAAGATGAGGCGGCAGTTTTTTGTCTATTCCTATCCCATCGAGATCGACCGCTGCGTTTATTGCGAAGGCATCTGGTTTGACAGCCATGAGCTTGAGATTCTGCAGTACATCTACGAAAATAAAGAGCATTTCCTCGGCGATGCTTCCTTTTAGATATATCGGCACATGGGAAGGGGCGTGATGTTCGCCGGCCGCAAACATGCGGGGTTGCCGCGCCGCATTCCTTACAAAGACGTGGCCTGGATTTTTCCAGTATTCTGTTTTCGGGCTTTGTATTGACAGGACCCCCCGCTTGTGGTATATTTTTTGTTAGCAAAAAAAGAAAGTCCCTCATCGTTGAGGGCAAGAATAGCACGCTGATCTTGTAGCAAAAGATAGTTACAGGCAGCGCTGTCTCAAAAAAGAGAACCTAAGGATAAAGACGTCCAGTAGTGTGATGGACGTCTTTTTGTTTTATATAAGTCCTCCAGGCAGACGGAAATTCGTGAATTAGAGATATAACCTTTTAGGGCACAAGGACAAATGAAAAAACCAGGATATCCTGACAAACAAGGTCTTTATGACCCGGCTTTCGAGCACGATAGCTGCGGAGTAGGTTTTGTCGTCCATATCAAGGGTCGGAAATCCCACGATATCGTTGTGCAGGGGTTGATGGTCCTTGATCACCTCAGCCATCGCGGCGCCCAGGGGGCTGATCCGAAAACAGGGGATGGCGCCGGTATCCTTCTCCAGATGCCCCATACATTTTTTGAGGCAGTACTGGGAGAGCACAAGGTGACACTGCCGGCAAGCGGTTCTTATGCTGCGGCCATGCTGTTTATTCCGCGCAGAGAAGAGTCCCGTCTATTTTGTCTGTCTGTTTTTGAAAGGATCGCCAGAGAATGCGGCTTGCCGATCTTGGCGTGGCGGGATGTGCCTGTCAACGACACGCATATCGGCGAGTCCGCCAGGGAGGTCGAGCCGTTGGTGAAACAGGTATTCGTCGGGCGTCCTGAAGGGATTTCGGATTATTGCGCCTTTGAGAGAAAACTGTATGTCGCGCGCCGCCTTATGGAAAAGGCGGTCGCGGATTCGGACCTCCCTGACAAAAAGTCGTTTTATTTCCTGAGTTTTTCGTCCCGCACCATCGTCTATAAGGGGTTGCTTATGTCCGGGCAACTCGGGGATTTTTATCCCGACCTGAACGACAACAGGTTTGTTTCGGCTCTTGCGCTCGTTCATTCCCGTTATTCGACGAACACGTTTCCGACGTGGGACTTGAGCCAGCCATTCAGGTATCTGGCCCATAACGGCGAGATCAA
>CAZAYJ010000153.1:0-3675 GCA_964489335.1 uncultured Planctomycetia bacterium | reverse complement strand
GCCAAAGTTAACATAAGATATATTATAGGAACTTAATTATATAGAGATTCCAGGGTAGTTTTTAAAGTTTCTAAGACCAAAAATGCCCATTTTTTGCCCGGATCAGCTCCTCGGCCTGAAAGAAAAATCAGACAAAAACATGGCGATAAAGATATCAGCTAGAGAAATAAAAATGCTAGATCTTTACAGGTCTTCATCCCGGCTAACTGCCAAGATTTGATATATACGAAGGCAGAATGGAGTTAAAGTTTTTGAGTCAAAAATACCAGCGGTTTTCCCGTATTTTTGCCTCCCTCAAAAACATTTTCAACAACTGCCAAGCTGCCCTTTTTGTTCCACAAAAGGAACAAAAAAGAAACAAAAAAACGGCCTGAAACAGGCCGTCAAGCCGATCATTCTGTTGCCGATTTTTGGTTATTCGATAGGTGTCCCTAATGAGGTGTTGCCGACCCTGATGACACCAGATTGATCCAGGAAAAACTCCCGGACACCTGTCACATTAGGGGTCTGCGGCGTGGCAATAACGGAATAGGTATTCGTACCCCCTGTCCAGACAAAACTGTAGCCGGATTTGTTGCCACTGGCAAGGACGGCATCAATGAAAGGCGGTTCCGTTCCGGTCATTTCGCTCAAATTTCCTGGGAACCTCGTAGGCATCTGGGCCATGCGGAAAGCCTCTGCCGCAGATGTCAGAGTCTTCAAAGAGGCCACGGCAGACGCCTCATTGGCATTAATCCTGGCCCGCACAAGGTTTGGAATTGCGATAGCAGCCACGGTGACGATAATGGCGACAACGATCAGAATTTCTACCAGCGTGAATCCCTCACGGCAACGTCTTTTCATAGGTATGTATTATACGGAATCCTCCGCAAAAGGGCAAATGTTTTTCGCACAGTATGTTGCAAAAAATGACTCCGGAAATCCATCCTTCCGGAGTCATTTTTTGCGGTACAAATCTCAGGCAAAAAACTACTTCTTCAGCCCTCTGTCTTTTCTATTGTCAGCATTCGTCTTGTTCACGCTGTGTTTTCTATCCCTTTTATCTTCTTTTCTATCTACTTTTCTACTCCGCTTATCCTCACGAAGATCCCGCTTGTCCTCCTTCCGGTCTCTTCTGTCCTCACGACGATCCATCTTGTCTTCACGGCGATCTCTCTTGTCTTCACGACGATCGGCTACATCCTCCCGCCTGTCGCGTCTGTCTTCCATCCTGTCCCTTTTCCAGGCCTCCGTACCTACAGGAGCGTTATGCTTGGCATCCCAGACATCCTCACGGCGGTCAGCTCTATCTTCGCGACGGTCGCGGACGTCCTCCTTGCGATCCAAGATATCCTCTTTCCTGTCCGTGCGGTCTTCCCGCCTGTCTCGAACATCTTCTCTCTTGTCCCGGCGGTCTTCCCTTAAATCATGAGGCCCTTCGCCCTTGCGGAACTCTTTGGGGGGATGATGCCGGTAGTCCCCTTCTGACCTCTGAGGCCCAGCCATCCCTTCTGTAGAGGATTGATCTCCGGCAGGCCCTTTCCTGGGAGGTCTATCCCCCCTCTCTTGATGCGCTTTCTGAACATCCTCTTTCAACTCCTGACGCGATGATTGCAAATTTTCAAAATCCGCCTGACGCTGCTGAACATTTTCCTCATGCATGGAACGAAGCTGTTCACGAAGCCCATTGGCCGTATTCTCATCACCGGCCTGCACGGCCTGACGAATCTGATCCCGCAGATTTTTCTCTTCCTGTCTGGCAGACTGGGCGTTCTGCCTGATCTGGTCCCATTGCCCTTTCAATTCCTGCTTGTCAGAGCCGATTTCTTGCTTTAGACTCGTACCAGAACTAGATGTTACCTCGTCTTCTTGCGCCATTGCCAAGGTGCTCGCCAAACACAAGACGCCTGTGCTCATGCACAGCAAAATTAATCTTTTTCTCATACCCCCTCCCTTTTCGTCTCAAACATCTGACAACCCTTATACCTGTTTAGACGGACCATTTTGCAAAGAGGTTTACTTCTGCAAAAGCAAAAGCTGAATAAATACCCAAGAATAGTTTACTTAATAAGGAAACTTTTGTAAAAAGGAATTTTTTCTATGGGGACAACAACAGATGTTAAAAATCCTTGCGAAGAAAGAATCTCAACTAAGGTCTTCCAAAGGAAGGACGAAGGCCTTGACGCCTTCTTTGCCGATCTGCTTCCGTAGCTCTTTGACACAAGCAAGAAGACGCGCACCGTCTTTATCTTCGCAGGCAACATAAAGAATATTGTTTTTCCCGGGCCAAATATCATTTCCCAGATGGATCCCCGATGCCTCTCCGCTGCCGAAAACTCCCATGACTTTCGTATAATTTTTCAATGCACACGCGCGCAAGACTTCCATCACCTCGGCGTCAACAGCTTCGTTATAACAGACCATGACCATCTTCATCCCGTTACACATATCTCCACCACCTTTTCTCGCTTCGCCGGAATTTCTTTTTTGGACACTCCTATAGCTCAATCTTCAAATCATCCCATCAAAAAGTTTGTCTGACGGGATTCATGACTTCGTCCCTCCATTCTTCTTGAGTCGATTTTCAAAAACGGCATACAGGGTAGGGACAAAAAACATCGTAATAAATGTAGACACCAACAATCCTCCCACCATAGTCACACCCAAAGGCTGCCAGCTTTCCGAACCCTCGCCTCTTGAAAGAGCCAACGGCAGGAGGCCGACAAGGGTTGTAATCGTCGTCATCAAGACGGGACGCAACCTCTCTTTGCCGCCTTGAGTAATAGCCTGTTCCATCGACATTCCGCGGGCGCGCAGGATATTGATATAACTAATCAAGACGATGGCATTGTTAACCACAATACCCATCAGCATGACAACTCCGAGAAAACTTATAACGTTCAATGTGCTGCGAGCCAACAGAAGACCGAGGATGACACCCGTAAACGTAAAAGGCACCGCAAACATGATGATAAAGGGATCCAGCAAAGATTCAAACTGCGCCGCCATCACCATATAGACAAGAATAATACCCAAAATCAAAAGCAGAGCCAAATCCCTGAAAGCCTTAGCCTGCTCTTCAGCCTCGCCGCCGAAATTTATATAGATATCTGCAGGCAATACCATCTGACGCATCTCTTTTTTGATGTCTTCGATGACCTTCCCGGATGATCTGTTAAAAGTATTACAGGAAACGCGCACAACTCTCTCGCGGTTCTGCCGTTCGATCTCCTCTGGGCCGACAGTCTCCGAGATCTCTGCAATATTACCCAACCTGATCTGCTTGCCGGAATAAGGCGACGTGACAGCCAAATTCTCGATGTCTTCAATCTTTGTACGATTGGACTCCTCTAGTCTGACATAAATATCGTAGGTCTCGCCCTTTTCTCGGTATTTTGTCGCCACCGAACCCTCGATATAGGTCTTGATGCTGTCAGCGACCGTCTCCATATCAACCCCGAGGACCCCTATTTTTTCCCTATCGACCTTGATGACCAATTCGGGCCGCTTCAGTTCGCGCGAAATAGCTACATCAACGGCACCGGGGATCTTTTCCATAATATTCTTGAGTTGAATGGCAACGGCATCCGTATCCTCAAAAGAATGGCCGATGATCTCAACCTGGATGCTCTTACCCCCCGATCCCGTAATCAGCTGTCCCAGAGGATTGCCTGTCGTAATATCAACCTTCAAGAC
>CAZAYJ010000152.1:0-3751 GCA_964489335.1 uncultured Planctomycetia bacterium | reverse complement strand
GCGTGTGCAGATCGCCCGCGCCAAGGCCACACGTTTCTTCATGCCGCCGCTCAGATCAGCAGGCATATAAAGCTCAACGTCATACAGCCCAACAAGCGCCAAAGACTCCTTGACGCGTTTGTCGATCTCGGATTGCGCCATGTTCATGTGCTCGCGCAGGATAAACCCGACATTTTCCCCCCCCCACAGCGAATCGAAAAGGGCGCCGCCCTGAAAAACCAGGCCGATCTCCATATGGAGCTCATTAAGCTCCCGGCCGTGCAAGGCCAGGACATCCCTGCCTTCCACACGCACGTTCCCCTCGTCCGGCTCCAGGAGGCGGACGATGTGCTTGAGCGTCACGCTCTTGCCAACGCCCGAACGGCCGATGATGACCTTGGTCTCGCCTTCTTCGACGGTCAGGCTCATGTGGTCCAGGACCTGTTTTCCGCCGAGGTTTTTCGAAACGTTTATTAGTTCGATCATCGCCATCGCAACACCCTATTTCACAAAGAAGTAAAACAATGCCGTAAAGAAACAGTCTGCCGCAATAATCATGATGAATGTGTTGACGACCGACATGGTCGTTGCCTTGCCGACGCCTTCCGCCCCGCCGCGCACATTCAGGCCTTCGTAACAAGCAACCAGCGCAATGATCATGCCGAACACGATGGTTTTTATCAGCCCCGTGAAGAGGTCCTTATACACAAGGGTTTGAAAAGTCATGTTCATATAAAGACTGGAACGGATGCTCAGATTATAAATACCGATGAGGTAGCCGCCGAAAATACCGATGGCGTCGGCAAAAATAGTCAAGATCGGCAGCATGATGCTCATGCTCAGAAACCTGGGAACAACGAGATATTTGATAGGATTGGAGCCAAGCGTCACCAGGGCGTCGACCTGCTCGGTCACGGCCATCGTTCCGAGCTCCGCGGTGATTCCGGCGCCGCTGCGGCCGGCAACGATCAAGGCCGTGATCACGGGTCCCAGCTCACGCGTCAACGCCACGGCGACAATGCTGGCGATGTAGATCTCGCTCGACATCTTCAGCATGATATAGGCGATCTGCAACGCCAGGATGACGCCGATGAAAAACGAGACGAGGGCAACAATCGGAAGGCTATCGACGCCTACTTTCTTGGCCTGTTCGAGGATCCGGCCTCCCCCCAGAGGCCTGGCAGGGATGAGAACCACCGCCTGGGCGCCCAGGCTCACCACTCCCCCGAAAATATTGATTAAGGACTGGACTTTGTCACCCAAGTATATATAAAAGGTCTTTTTAAAAAGAAACATGCTTAACCCGTCACAAACACCACAAGCTACTTCTGCTCAAACGACAATTCTTCCCTGTCCTTTTTTTTGCCGATCTGGACGACGCTCCCCTCTTTGATCCTGCCGCCGATGATCTCTTCGGCCAGCGGGTCCTCAATATAACGCTGGATCGTGCGTTTGAGCGGACGCGCACCGAAAACAGGATCGAAGCCTTTTTCGATCAGGAAATCCTTCGCTTCCTGATCCAAGGCCAGCGTCACGCGCTGTTCGCTCAGGCGCCCCTGCACCTCGCCGATCTCTATCTCGATGATCTTGTAGAGATCATTCTTTTCCAAAGGACGGAAAACAATAACATCGTCAATCCTGTTAAGGAACTCCGGCTTGAAAGTCCTCTTAACCTCCTCGAGCAACCTTTCCTTCATCTGCTGGTAGGACATGTCTCCGCTCTGGGCCTTGAACCCCAGGGCGCCCTGCTTGCGCAGAAGCTCTGCTCCGACGTTGGAGGTCATGATGATGATGCAATTACGAAAATCGACCTTGCGGCCGAAGCTATCGGTGAGACGCCCATCTTCCAAAACCTGCAGGAGAATATTGAAGACGTCAGGATGCGCTTTTTCGATCTCGTCCAAGAGGATAACGGCATAAGGGCGACGGCGGATCTTCTCCGTCAGTTGGCCGCCTTCCTCGTAACCCACATATCCCGGAGGTGCGCCCACAAGACGAGAAACATTGAACTTCTCCATATATTCCGACATGTCCAGCTGCACAAGCGCATTCTCATCTCCAAACATGAATTCTGCGAGGGCGCGGGCCAACAGCGTCTTTCCAACGCCGGTAGGCCCCAGGAAAACGAAAGAACCGATGGGCCGACGGGGATCCTTGATCCCGGCGCGGGATCTTCTGACCGAACGGCCGATGGCAGCCAGGGCCTCATCCTGTCCAACGACCCTTTGGCGCAACTCCTCTTCTATCTTCAGGAGTTTTTCGCTCTCCTTCTGCTCAAGCCTGACGACCGGGATGCCCGTGATCTTGGAAACAATGGTCGCAATGTCTTCCTCCGTAATCTTGGGCCTGGACTTGGCGCGCTCCTCCTGCCATTTTTTCTTTTCATCCTCAAGATTCTGGCGAGCCTGGCGCTCCTGGTCTCTCAGCGAGGCCGCCTTCTCAAAATCCTGATTCTTGATGAAAATCTCTTTTTCTTTTTTAAGCTCCTCGACATTCATCTCCAGTTGCTTGATATTCGGAGGAACGATCAGCGTGGCGAGGCGGGCGCGGGATCCGGACTCATCCAGAAGATCAATCGCCTTGTCGGGAAGAAAACGACCACTGAGGTAACGGTCGGAAAATTTTGCGGCCGCCGCAATGGCCTCATCAAGATATTCAACGTTATGGTGGCGCTCATACTTATCGCGCAAGCCCTTAAGGATCTCCACCGTCTCATCGACCGACGGCGGGTCCACCATGATCGTCTGGAACCGGCGCTCCAGCGCGGCGTCCTTTTCGATGTATTTGCGGTATTCATCCGGAGTCGTGGCGCCGATGCACTGGATCTCGCCGCGCGATAACGCGGGCTTGAGGATATTGGAGGCGTCGATCGCGCCTTCCGCGGCGCCTGCGCCGACGAGCATGTGCAGTTCGTCGATAAAGATCATGACGTCGCGTGACCGTTTGATCTCGTCCATGACGGCCTTGATCCTCTCCTCAAACTGGCCGCGGTATTTCGTGCCGGCGATCATGAGCGCCAGATCCAGCGCCACGATGCGCTTGCCGATCAGGACTTCAGGAACATTCGATATGACGATCTGCTGGGCCAGACCCTCGACGATGGCAGTCTTGCCGACGCCCGCCTCGCCCAGGAGCACGGGATTATTTTTGGTGCGCCTGGCCAATATCTGGATGACACGCTCGATCTCGTTCTTTCTGCCGATGACAGGGTCAAGTTTGCCTTCGCGCGCCAGGGCTGTAAGGTCCCGGCCGAAGGCGTCCAAAGCCGGTGTCTTGGATTTGCTCTGGGGCTGCGCGCCGAAGCCAGGCGTCGCGGACCCCAACAGTTCCATGATCTCGCTGCGCACCCGGTTCAGGTCGAGCCCGAGGTTCAGAAGGACCTGTGAAGCGACCCCCTCACCCTCGCGGATCAACCCCAAGAGCAGATGCTCGGTGCCGATATAGTTGTGTCCGAGGGCGCGCGCTTCCTCAGCCGCCAGTTCCAATGCTTTCTTGGAACGCGGCGTAAAAGGCACATCGCCCTGGATCTGGGTCGTGGGACCCGGCTGGACAAGTTTCTCGACCTCCAGACGGATGCTCTCCAGACTCAAGCCGAGTTTCTGCAAAACGGCGGCCGCGACCCCCTCACCCTCGCGGATCAACCCCAAGAGCAGATGCTCGGTGCCGATATAATCGTGATTAAAACGCCTGGCCTCTTCTTTGGCTAGGACGATGACCTTTCTGGCTCTTTCCGTAAAACGATTGAACACATTCACCTCCGACTTGTCTATGG
>CAZAYJ010000151.1:0-3837 GCA_964489335.1 uncultured Planctomycetia bacterium | reverse complement strand
CGACAAACGGCGGCAGGCCCGCCTTGACAAGGACGAGGCTGGCAACCAAAACGCCGGTCCTGTGGCCAGCCTCCACGAAGACCTGGGGACAGCTGACCATCCTGACGTAGGCGCCGGCGGCGATCTTCCACGGACTGACATTGCGCCTGCCGGATTGCCTTGAGATCCATTTTGCCAACCGCGCGGCGCGGCAGGCGCAGATCGCTCTCACGTCCTGGGCGCGGGCGGACACGGCGCGGCCGTAATAACAGGCGCAGTTGAGCGCCAGAATGTCCTCGGCCGTGATGGCGCCCGGACGTTGCGCCATCTGGTCAACAAAAGAATACCCCACCATGAGCTTATCCAAATCTTCATCGCTCAACGGCCCTCTGGGAATTTTCACGGCAGCGTTGATCACATTGAACGCTTTTTGAACGCCAAGCAAGTCAGACCGAATGGCGGACAAGTTTAAGGCCGGGCTGGAAGAGTTAATGAGACTAAACAGGACAGACCTATTTTGTCTCATTAGGGCGGGGATTGAAAGCAAAGGACTGGAGACCGGAACAAATTCCTCCCTGATGTCTTCCGTCTCCAGGATCTCAGCCACAAGACCCGTCAGCTTTACCGCCGCCGGCTCAGCCTTGGCTTCGTCTGCGACGGCAAGTTTCTCTGTCGAAACATAAACACGACCGGCGGCCAATTCTTCTTCCAGGAGGATACTGTTTAAAATCCTTGCCACAACGGGCCGCTCTATTCCTTCGGGCACAGCCGAGGAAGCAATGTCAAAGACAACGGTCCCTTCTTGCGTGCGCAACGCCACACCCTCAGCGACAACAACGCCTGCGCCGAGCATGCGTTGACGTGTCGCCTCAAGCCATGCGGGATCAAAAAAACTTGCGTAGTTCGTCCGCTCCTGAGCCTCATAGAACCTCAGGCCGGCGGCCCAGTCTTCTAAAAGCAGGAACGCATTATGGTCGGCCTCGCCGGCAAAAATCTGCTCAAGCAGCCCAGAGACATCCTGTCTGAATTCACGCAGTCTGTTGTTAGCCATGTTCGCCGCCAGAAATTCAACCATATCTCTGTCGCGGCTCAAGAAAATAAGCCTCAATGCCTGGCGCGCTTGAGCCCTCTGACGAAACTGTTTTTTCGTGCCGGCTTGCTTAAGGTTAAGCTTTAGATAATCCTCTAGCGTCTTGCGCGCCTCATCTTTGACTGTTGACCATATATCCGCAGATAGGCCGCCGGCCTTGAGCGCAACGATCTCCAGAAGATCGAGGCTGAGCGTCTGTCTAACGATATCCTCAAGGAACGCCAGGCCATAAGGATCATCTGCAAAGGCCGGGAAAACAAACTTCAAAAGCGCCTTGCGCAAGGCCTCATTCTCCTGCCACAACTGAAGAAAAATACCGGCTGTTTTCTGTTGGTCTGTGACAGCAAAAACGATGATGTTCGAAAGCAGGTTCTCGCTCATGGATATGGCATCATCGTAATGCAGAACGATGAACCGCAGATACGGCAGGGCTTTTTCATATTCCCCTTGCAGCATAAGGATGGTGCTGAAATCTTCCACGACTCTTACAAGACGGAATAGGGACATCTGAGGGCCGAAGGTGCCGGCGGCGGCGTCAAAATCCACAGCCGCCAAAAGCGATTCATATGTCCCAATGGTCTGGCGCACGAACGATGTTTCCTGGCACATGGCGAGGAAGGCCTGCCGGACGACGACAGCTTCACCAGCCTGGGCGTATTTGGCCTGCATCCCGTCTCTGATGCGCAATAATGTCTCCAGCGAAAACTTGGAATACCAGCGGACTTTTTTGCGCAGCCGGGCCATGGCCTCCCTGTCGGCATCAAAAAAGTCGTGCATTGTCCGCAGGCCGCCAAGCATGATGGATAACTGATAATAAGACCTCAGGAATGGAATCTCATGGTCCCTTTTGTCGCCGTGCCGTTCCAGAAGATCGAAAAGTTTTTCCACCTCGATACAATAAGAGGCGACACTGGTGGTTTCAGCAAGCTCCCCGAAAATCATCTTAAGGTAAAGATTGGCGGTCTTTTTGACCAACGCGAGGAAATCGCCGTCCACAGGCGGCTGCATCCGCATGATCTCGTTGGAAATAGCGATCGCTTCCTGCGCGTAATCGTAGAGACGCGGGTCGTCCTTGGCCGCCAGGAGATCAAAAAGCTCGAAATCAAGCGCAAAGAGGTCATAGAGGACGCGATAACGCATCTGCGTTGCCTGGTGCCGGACGGAAACCTTGGCCAATTCATTCAAAATCCCGTTGAGGTTCTCGCATGTCTTGCCGCTCTCAAGCTCATCTTTTATTTTCAAAAAGACGGCATGTCCGGCAAGCCAGAGACGCTCGGAAGGATTATCTTCAGCGGCGGCCGATATGAACACTGTGATGAAATATGCCGCGCCAAGACGTATCTCGTCGTAAGGAAGCCTCCTGAGCCTGTCTGCGTAGAGTTTCAGGAAGGCCGGACCGCTGGCATGCAATCCGGCCGCATCGCCCAGGATGCGGATGACCTCATCTGCGTCCATACCGGCAAATATCCCACCCTCTTTCTTTGCCAGCGTTTCTATGGAATCCAGCAACTGGGACGGAGAACTGATAGAAGCGTCTTTTCCGGCCAGGGGCCTGTTATAAACGGATGCGGCCGGCGAACTCTTGTCAGCTTCTTCTTCATCTTCATCCTCGAAGAAACCCCGCGCCATCCCTCTAATCCTATATTTGTAATAATCAGCATTGCCGGGGTAGGGCCCCAAGAAATCCACCTTGATACCTGGAAGAATCTGTGCAGATTCCATGCGCGCGTAGAAATCCTGTATGGGCTTGTTATCTTTGTGGAGCATGCCGAAAACATGATTGACACCGCGCCCCTTGAGGTCCCTTAAAGTCTGGCGCATGATCTCCCAGGCAAGATGCTGGCGCCTATACTCTTCCCTGACCGCCAGATAATCCAATTCGTGATCATCATAAAAACAATAACCCAGCATGCGCCGGCCGATGGATGCAAACGCCACATACCTGCCGATGCCCTGGCTCTTGAAGAAATGATACTGCAGGACATCGTCGAACTCCTTGTGCCAGTTGCCTTCGTGTCCATTGATGGCCTTATTGATGTCCGCCATCGAGGTATACAGGCTCCTGCGCCTGGATTCGCTTCTGATGCTGCCCAAATGGACCACATCCATCTCGATGCCTTTGACGTCCCGTGCAGGGCTTGATGCCTCTGCAGCGCGCCTGAATGCCCTCAAGACGGCCGTCGCCTCTTCCACCTCATAAATATCCCGGACGACGCGAACCATCCCGCCCCACCTCCATCCTGTTTCGATACCATCGGGATGGATATAAACAGCGCGCGCGCCCATGCGGACGGCGGGTTCGATGTCCGTCTTGACGCTGTCGCCGACGACAATACAGCGGCCGGGCCTTGTCTTGAGCTCTTCTTCAATCACATATCTCAAAAGGCCGGGATCTGGTTTCCTTCTATTGAATTCCGACGTGCAAAAGATATGCCGCGGGTCGAAATATCCGCCGACGCCCAGGGCCCTCAATATCGCTTCCGTCTGGGCGCGGTTATTGTTAGTCCAGAGGGCAAATTTATAGAGCTGCGATAAATTTTTAAGCATGCGGGCCAGATTATAGTCATGCTCCAGATATGCCTCCGGAGACACATGCGCGTCTTTCCATTCTTCCCAGGCGCCCAAGGAGATCCCCAGTTCGCTTAAGACCCTGGACTTTGAGACGAGCCCGGCGCCCTGCTTTGCGGAAAGCGTCTTCTCTGTCGCGGAGAACAAGGCAGCGGCGGCGGCAATCCCTGCTTCAGCGCCCAGGCGGCGGTCAATCATGG
>CAZAYJ010000150.1:0-3866 GCA_964489335.1 uncultured Planctomycetia bacterium | reverse complement strand
TGGGTCAGCGCGGCGATCCCGAGCACGGATCCGGAGACAGGTAAGATCATTGCCGTGCTTGGTGTGGATATCGGGGCGCGTCACTGGACGGCGCTTGTCGCCTACCGTTCTCTCCCTCCCATGGCCGTTACCCTGCTACTCTTTATGATGTTGGGGAAATTTCTGTTTATTCAGCGGAGGAATGAGCGGGAAAAGATGCGGCTTTCGGTCTCGCGGATGGCGTTGCAGCAGAGCACGGAAAGTTTCCAGAAGCTGTTTGAGAATATGGCCGACGGCATAGCCATCTATCGGGCTGTTGATGAAGGACGGAATTTTGCCTTTGTCAATTTGAACAAGGCAGGAGAGAAGATATCGCAGGTCAAGCGGGAAGATATTATCGGCAAAAAGATCACCGAAGTTTTTTCAGCGGCAGAAGATATCGGCCTCTTGGAGGTTTTGCGCCGGGTCTGGAGCAGCGGTGCATCAGAATATCTCCCCGGTATCCTTTACAAAGACAAACGGATCGAACATTGGACTGAAAATTATGTTTTAAGGTTGCCATCGGGCCTTGTGGTGTCCATCTATTCCAATATCCCCAAGCGCAAGCAGATCGATGATGAAATCAAGAGTCTGGCAAAATTTCTTGATGAGAGCCCTCGCCCCATCTTGCGCATTTCCGTGGACGGCAGGTTGCTTTTCGTCAACCGGGCCGGCCTGGCTCAGCTGGCGGATTGGCACTTGCAGATGGCGCAGCCGGCCCCCGCTCACCTAAGAGATCTGGCGTTTAAGGCCCTGGAAAGCAATGCTAGCCAGCATGCGGATTTTGCTTACGGTCCGCAGATATATTCTTTTTATGTGACACCTGTCATCGAATCCGGTTATGTCAATCTTTACGGTATTGACATCACCGAACGCATAAGGATGGAAGAGGAGTTGCAACGAAAGACCGAATTCCTGGAAGCCCAGACAGAGGCGTCCTTGGACGGATTGCTTGTTGTTGATGAAAAGGGCCAAAGAGTTTTAACGAATAAACGGTTGCTTGAGTTGTGGCAGGTCCCGCAGGTCATTGCCGCCGATAAGAATGATGCGGCGCTTTTGGAGTTTGCGGTCAGCAGGGTAAAGAATCCGCGTGAGTTTTTGGACAAAGTCAATTATCTTTATGCCCATAAGAGCGAGACAAGCAAAGACGAAATCGAATTCAAGGATGGGTTGGTTTTTGAAAGGTATTCATCACCAGTAATTGACAAGAATGGCAGATACTTCGGGCGCATCTGGACATTCCGCGACATCACCGAGCGCAAGGAGGCGGAAAGGAAGATCCTGGAATATACCAGGCGCCTGGGGTATCTGACGAAGTACGCCAATGATTTGATCATCTTACTTGATGAGGATTTTAGCATTCTGGAAGTTAACGAGCGCGCCGAGGATGTTTATGGTTATAGCCGCGATGAGTTGGTTGGGAAGCATGCGACTTTTTTGCGCGCACCTGAAGTCCAGGAGGCGTTCAGCCAACAGATTGCGCCTCTCTATGAGGGAGGGCGTGTTCTTTTTGAAACGGTGCATATGCGCAAGAATGGGGAAAAATTTCCGGTTGAAATCAACGTCAATACATTCGATGCCGACAAGAAAAGGTTCTATCTGGCCGTCATCCGCGATATCACCGAGCGCAAGAAGGCCGAGGAAAAGTTGAATCAGGCCCTGGCAGAAGAGATCAAGCTTCGTGAAATGACCACAAGCATGTTGGAAGACAACAAGCGGATCAGGGAAGAGTTGGAGAAAAGTCTGGAGAGATTGAAAGAAGCCCAGATCCAGCTTGTCCATGCAGAAAAAATGGAGGCCGTAGGCCGAATGGCTTCGGGGGTTGCGCATGAGGTCAAAAATCCCCTTGGTATCATCCTGCAAGGTATTAATTATCTCTAGGGGAAGGCGTCATCTGAAGAACCGGGTGATCTCCAGATACTCCAGATGATGAAGGATAGCGTCAAGAGGGCGGACGGTATTGTGCGCGCGCTTCTTGATTTTTCCAGGGCTGAGGAATTAAAGCAGGAATGTCAGGATATCAACGCCGTCATCGAGGGCGTCCTGGAATTGATGAAGCACAGGTTTAAGCTTCAACCTGTGGAGCTTGTCTTTCATCTGGAAAAAAGCCTTCCAAAAATATTTATAGACCGGGGCAAGATCGAGCAGGTCTTTGTTAATCTGTTCAACAATGCCTTAGATGCCATGCCCCGGGGAGGCAGGCTTTCTGTTCGTTCTTATCTGTCCGAGATGAAGGCTTTGGAGGAAAAAGTCGGTAACAGGAAGGGGGACGGATTCAGGACAGGGGAGCAGGTCGTCGTGACGGAAATAGAAGATACCGGTGTTGGGATAGGTGAGGATATCATCAATAAGGTGTTTGACCCGTTTTTTACGACGAAAGACAGAACAGAGGGGACCGGCCTGGGTCTTTCCATCGCCAAAAGCATTATTGAGATGCATAACGGTTTAATCAAGGTGGAAAGCACCAAGGGCAAAGGGACGAAATTCACCATTTTTTTCAGGCTTTTTAAGGAAGGCAGAGGTTGACATGAAAAAGATACGGGTGATGATCGTAGACGACGAAGAGGATTTTCTCAAGATAACGAAGATCAATCTGGAAGAGACAGGCCGTTTTGAGGTGGCGGCGGTAGCGGATGCTACAGACATCATGTCCCGCGTCAGGTCTTTTCGTCCCGATGTTGTCTTGCTTGATATCATTATGCCGAAGATGGGCGGCGCCGAAATATGTAGAATGTTAAACAGCGATCCTGCGGGACAAGGTATTCCTGTGATTGTGGTCTCGGCGTTGGATACAGAGAAGGATAGACGTATCATGAAAGAATTGGGCGCTGTTGATTTTCTCGCGAAACCATTGGAAACAAAAGAGCTTGTTTCCAGAATCGAAAAAGCCCTGCAAAGCCGGTGATTGCCGGCGGCTCTATACAAGCCGGGAATCCCGGGACCATGAAAAAATACATCACCCCTGCGGCGATGCAGCGTTTGGACAGACTGGCCGAAGAGAGATACGGCATCCCGTCTTTGATTTTAATGGAGAACGCCGGCCGCAGTGCTGCGGAAGTGGTTATGCAGCTGCTCAAAGGCAAAAGAAAGCGAGTTGTTTGCGTTGCGGGCCGCGGAAACAACGGCGGAGATGGTTTTGTTTGTTGCCGGCATCTGCTAAATAAGGATGTCCGCGTAGAAGTGTTCCTGATGGAAGGGGCGAAGGCATTGACGCCGGATGCTTGCCTTAACAAGGATATTCTCGAGAAGTTGGGGTGTTCTGTGCGCCGGGTCGCGGCGCCGGCGGATATCCGGCTTTTACGCCGGAGCCTCAAACGCTGCGCCTGCGTTGTCGATGCCATCTTCGGCATCGGTTTTCGGGGCACACCCAGGCCTTTCTACGACGATGTGATTGCCGCTGTCAATGCGTCCGGCAGGCCTGTTGTTTCCATGGATATTCCTTCGGGCCTCGATGGGTTGACGGGGCGCGCCCAGGGCGCCTGCATCCGCGCCCACACCACCGTAACGTTCGGGTATCCCAAGACGGGCCTTGCCAGAAACGACGGTCCGTTTTATGCGGGCCGTATCCTTGTCGCAGATATCTCTTTGCCCCGATAAATATCCTGCGGAGTCAAAACTTTTTCGCAAAGACCCATCGTAGAGGGGATTTTGTTTTTCTTTAGTTCTCCTGTATAATGATGGCGGTTGTCATTTATTTTTAGCTCCTTGTCGGCATTAATTAAGAGATAGGGTCGGGAGGGTACTGTGCCGCATTTTCAAACTATCAGGCTTGCCGCCGCCGGTCTGTTGTGGATGATGGCCGCGCCACTTGTCTTAGCTGGGGAATTTAAACATATGCCGGAGCCGGC
>CAZAYJ010000149.1:2187-3890 GCA_964489335.1 uncultured Planctomycetia bacterium | reverse complement strand
TCCAGCGGGCCTTCGAAGATCTCGAGTTTTATTTTATAGGACATGGAACGAATCCAATCGCGTTCCTGACTTCCACCATGGTTGTCCGGGCTGCCTCCTGCGCGCGAAGGCGCCCTGCTTCTAGAATATCACAAAGTTTCTTTTTATGCTGCAGATATTCCCGCCTCTTCTCCTGACGGGGCGACAAGAACGCGATGAGCTTCTCGCCCAGCATCTTCTTACACTCCGTGCATCCCACCTGCGCGCTGCGGCAGGCGGCCGCCAGCTGATGCGCCTCCTCGGGGAAAAATATCTCGTAATAACGGTGGACATTGCAGGGTTCCGGATGACCAGGGTCGGTGCGGCGGATACGCTTGGGGTCCGTGAACATACCCTGGACCTTCTTGGCGATGACCTCGGGCTCATCGGAAAGCGCAATGAAATTACCATAGCTCTTGCTCATCTTGCGGCCGTCCAAACCAAGAAGTCTGGGCATCTGCGTCAACAGCGGCTTGGGCTCCACAAAAAGGTCGCCCCAAAGGCCGTTGAACTTCCTGACGATCTGCCGTGTCAATTCCACATGAGGCAGCTGGTCTTCGCCGACGGGCACGGCATGGGCGCGGTAGAGCGCAATGTCCGCCGCCTGCAGGACGGGATAACCGAGGAAAGCGTATGTCGCGATATGCCTGTTCGTCAGCTCCCGCATCTGTTCCTTGTATGTCGGACAGCGCTCCAGAAGCCCCAACGGCGTCAGGACGGAAAAAACCATGGTAAGTTCGATATGCTCGGGGACCTGAGACTGGACGAAAATCACGGACTTTTCGGGATCGATACCGGAGGCGAGCCAGTCCGCCACGTTCTCATAGATGAACGTCTGGATCTGCGCGGAATTTTCGTATTCACTCATGAGCGCATGCCAGTCGGCCACCATGAAGTAACACTGGTATTCCTCCTGCAGGCGGACCCAATTGCTGAGAGCGCCTACCAGGTGCCCCAGATGCAGCGGACCCGTAGGCCTCATACCACTCAAAATCCTCGATTTTTTATGCGTCATGCGAGTTTTCTGGCGACCTGCTCAATCTCAAAAGCATCGATAAGATCACCTTCCTTGATGTCTTCGAAGCCGACCAAGGAGATGCCGCATTCGAACCCTTCCGCAACTTCGCGTACATCGTCCTTGAAACGCTTGACCGCGGCGATCTTGCCTTCATGGATCACTTCGCCGTTGCGCACCACCGCCGCCTGGGCGCTACGGGCGATCTTCCCCTTCTTGACGAATGAACCTGCGACGATGCCGTGCTTGGTCAAATGGAAGACCTTGCGGACCTCGGCGCGGCCGATAAAGTTCTTCTTGATCTTCGGCGCCAGCATCCCCTCGAGAGCGGCCTTCATGTCATTAAAGATCTCATAAATCACGCGGTAGGTGCGGATATCGATGCCTTCTTTCTGGGCCAGCTCTTTGGCCTGGTCATCGACCTCGACATGGAAACCGATGATGATGGCATTCGAGGCATCCGCCAGAATCACGTCCGACGAATTGATCGGCCCCACGCCCTTATGCATGACGCTGATCTGGACCTCTGAAGACCCGATCTTATTCAAGGAATCTTCAATGGCCTCCAGAGATCCCTGGACATCCGCTTTGAGGATAATATTGAGCTGTTTAATAACGCCGGCCTTGATCTCCTTATGCAGGTCTTCCAGGCGCAAATGGTTCTTATGCA
>CAZAYJ010000149.1:0-2177 GCA_964489335.1 uncultured Planctomycetia bacterium | reverse complement strand
CCTGTTGCTGCTCGACGATCTCGCGCGCTTTTTTCTCGTCGCGCACGACGTAAAAATGATCCCCGGCCTCCGGCACGCCCGACAAGCCGGTCACCTCCACCGGCTGAGACGGCAAAGCTTCTTCGATCGGCTGACGCAGGTCGTTGAACATTGCGCGCACACGTCCGGACTGGTAACCGGCAATCACAAAGTCCCCGTCCTTGAGTACCCCTTGCTGGACAAGGATGGTCGCCACAGGGCCGCGGCCCTTGCTCATCTTGGCCTCAATCACGACACCGCTCGCTTCCACATCATAAGACGCTTTAAGCTCCAGCATCTCGGCCTCAAGTAGAATCATCTCCAGGAGCCGATCGATGCCTTCTCCCGTCTTGGCCGATACGCCGACGGCAATGGTCTTGCCTCCCCAATCCTCAGGCAATAACCCGATGCTGCCGAGCTGTTTCTTGAGGCGGTCCACGTTCGCCTGGGGCTTATCGATCTTATTCATGGCGACAACGATCGGCACGCCGGCGGCCTTGGCATGGTCATAGGCCTCGATCGTCTGCGGCATAATGCCGTCGTCGGCGGCCACAACAAGGACAACGATGTCTGTCGCGTTGGCGCCCCGGGCGCGCATAGCCGTGAAGGCTTCATGGCCCGGCGTATCCAGAAAGGTAATGCGCCCTTTCGGAAGCTTGACTTCGTAGGCGCCTATATGCTGCGTGATACCGCCATGCTCGGATTCAGCGACCTTGGTGCGGCGGATCATATCCAGAAGCGACGTCTTGCCGTGATCAACGTGCCCCATAAACGTCACAATAGGGGAACGACTCTTCCACTGATCACCTTTTCCGGCCTTCTTGATCTTGTGGACGACCTCTTCGGGTTTCTCGGGAAGAATCAATTCATAGCCATGGGCCTTAAGCACTTCGGCGACGATCTCATGACTGAGACTCTGATTGATATTGGCCAACAGCTTGAGTTTCAACATCAGGAATTTAATCAGGTCGCTCGTCCTCATGCCGAGCTTCTCCGCCAGATCTTTGACGGTAGTGGGGACATCGACCTCCAGGGGCTTGAGGCCCGCTTCAGGCGCAACAGTTGATGCCTCAGGTTCGACAGCAACCGCAGGCGCTGCCGGCCTTGCTTTTTCCTGAACAGCCCCCTCATCCTTGCCCCGTCCCTTAACTGCAGCAGGATGCGTGGGCGCCGCAGGCGCTGTCTCAGCCGGCGCATGATTCCTGGCCGCCTCGGACTTTTCCTTCCGGCCTACAGGCCTTTTTGTCTTTGTAACGGTTGACGCGCTCTCCAGCTTCTTGCCGGCCACGGCGATCGGTTGGCCGGTCCTGGCCTGCCGCTCTTCCAAAAAGAGCTTCACCACATCTTCGTCGAGGTTGGCCATATGCCCCTTAGCCTCGATCTTGCGCTCTTTGAGACGCGCCAGCAGGTCTTTGCTCGTCAATCCCAGCTCTTTGGCTAATTCATGCACTCTCATTGTCTTGAGACAACCTTTCTTTTGCCGCCTCGATGATCTTCTCGGCTTTTTTGGTACCGATGCCCTTGATCTGCGTCAGCTGATCGATCGATGCGCCCTTGATCTTTTCGAGGGAATCAAAACCCGCCTCAATCAAAGAATCCAGGACCTTTTCGCCGACGCCGTCGAGCGTCATCTGAGCGCGTGTCTTTTTGGCCTCTTCCTTCTCCTGGACAATCTCCTGGCGCGTGCGGATATCCAGCTCCCAACCTGTCAATTTCGACGCCAGCCGTACGTTCTGGCCGTGTTTGCCGATGGCCAGAGACAGCTGATCGTCAGGCACGATGACTTGGGCTTTTTCCTCTTTTTTGTCCAGACGGATCTCGGTAATCTTGGCCGGCGACAAGGAAGCGGTGATGTATTCGCGCAAATCGTCGCTCCACCGAATGATATCAATCTTTTCGCCCTGAAGTTCCGTCACAATATCCTTGACGCGCGAACCGCGCATGCCCACGCAGGCACCCACGCAATCCACCTTCTCGTCCTTCGACCAGACGGCGATCTTCGTCCGCTCGCCCGCCTCGCGCGAGATGGACTTGACCTCGACAATCCCTTCGAAGATCTCCGGGACTTCCAACTCAAAGAGCTTTTTGACGAAAAAAGGACTCGTACGCGACAGGATGATTTGAGGCCCTTTTTAAGCATAAAGGATGGGCAGTGATGG
>CAZAYJ010000148.1:0-3938 GCA_964489335.1 uncultured Planctomycetia bacterium | reverse complement strand
CGCGGCGCGTCTGGGTTTCGACCCCGAAGTCATCGGGAATTTTTTGATTTTTGTGCTGGTGTGCGGGATCGTAAGCGCGCGCATTTTTTATGTTGTCCTCAATTGGGGTGAATTCGCATCGGACCTTCCGGAGATTTTCAGGCTGTATCACGGCGGCCTGATTTGGTACGGCGGCTTGATAGGGGCGACGCTCTGCGGCCTCTTGTTTTTGAGGAAAAAACGCCTTTCCGTTCCTGCGGTAGTTGATCTTTGTGCCCCGTATCTGGCTTTGGCGCAGGCCATCGGCCGTATCGGTTGTTTTTTTAACGGATGCTGTTACGGCAAGCCCTGGGCGCACGGCATTTTTTTCCCTGTCCACGGCCGTACGCTTTTTCCTTCCCAGATTGTCGATGCGTTGAGTCTTCTTGGCATCTATATATTCTTGCGGCTTGTCCGGGGGCAGAAACCAGGGCAGGTCTTCGGTCTTTATCTGTTTCTGGCGGGTTTGCAGCGATTCCTCATGGAATTCCTGCGCGGGGACGAGAGGCCTTTCTACAGCGGTTTAAGCATTTACCAGTGGATCAGTCTCGGCCTGACTGTTGCGGGTATGTTGGTGTATGCGCTGGTTTTTGCCAGGCACAAAAAGTCTTCAATAAAAAAAGCATGACGTGTCTTCGCAAGGGGGAGGGTGTATGACCCTGAAGCAGACAACGGTCTCGGAAGAAGCCGTCAACATGCGGCTGGATATTTTTCTGGCGAAGTCCGAACCTGATTTTTCCAGGACTTTTATCAAAGACTGGATCCTCCAGGGCAAGGTTTTTGTCAACAGCCAGGCCGCCAAACCCCATTACCGGCTTAAGGCCGGGGATGAACTTTCATGGGAGACGCCGCAGGTCCCGCAGACACAGATCCATGGCCAAGATATCCCGCTGGATATTCTCTATGAAGACAATGATGTTATTGTGATCAATAAGCCGGCGGGTATGGTCGTGCACCCGGGCGCAGGTCGGGAAACACATACGCTGGTTCATGCGCTTTTGTATCATTGCGGCGAGCTTTCGAATATCAGCAAGGAGCGGCCCGGAGTCGTCCATCGCCTCGATAAGGAGACGTCGGGTGTCATGGTCGCAGCCAAAAACAACCAGACGCATCTGAGTCTGACCAAGCAGTTCAAGAAGCATTCGATCTACCGGCGCTATATCGCCCTTGTGGAAGGCAGTGTTCCTTTTGATGAGGGCATCGTCGATGTGCCTCTGAGACGGCATGCCGTCGACCGCAAGAAGATGTTCGTCAGTTTTTCCGAGGAAGCCAAAGAGGCCCGCACCTTCTATCGTGTCCTGGGGCGGTTTAAGGATTATACGGCTGTCGAGCTTCTCCCGGAGACGGGCCGGACACACCAGTTGCGCGTGCACATGTCTTACTTAGGCCATCCGATCCTCGGCGACACGGTTTATGGCCGTAAAAAGAATTTCTCCCGTCTGGCCCTGCATGCCAAAGATCTCGGTTTCGAGCATCCGGCGACAAAAAAACATCTTGAGTTTTCCTCGCCCCTGCCGCCGGAAATGAAGATGGCCATGCCCGGCCTGAAGATCGATTAGCCCATTAATCGGCGCCGCGTTCGTTTTACCCCGCACCCAGAATACTCCACCTGTAAAGATGAGATGAATGGCTTTTGGGCGGGATTCCGCCCATGGCTGAAACCAGCGGCAAAAAAGCCGCGGCTGTAAAGTTGCTGGGCCCGCTTCTCCTTTTGTTGTTATAGACTCCCCGTCCCTTTTCGTGTTATAATCCTACTTCAATCCTTCGGCAGGAAATGCGTGTTGTTCCGTGAGGGAACTGCGAAGTTGCTGTCAGGACTTTTTGGGAATTATCCGAGACACGAGGAGAGCCGGGTGCCACCGTCTCGGCGATGGGGATTCCGTTGAAAACCATGCTGATCAAACCTTGTAAGGCTGTCTGCGGGACCATAGAGCTCCCTGGGGATAAGTCCATTTCCCACCGCGCCGCAATTCTGTCTTCTCTTGCCAAGGGAAGAACGGAGATCCGCGGGTTTCTTTTTTCAGACGATTGTCTTGTGACTTTGAGCGCTTTGAAAGCCATGGGGGTCGACGTCAAGACATTCACGCGCGAGCATCGTGTGATCATTGATTCTTGCGGTGTTCTGTGCCCGCCGCGATATCCCCTGGATATGAAAGAATCCGGGACGAGTGCGCGCATGCTGATGGGCCTTTTGGCAGGCCAGGGGTTTGTCTCTCGCCTGACAGGAGCGCCTTCCCTTTTGAGACGGCCGATGGCGCGTGTCATCAAGCCCTTAAGCTTGATGGGGGCAGAGATTCAAGCACGTCAGAGGGGAGGCAGGGATTATCTGCCGGTTTTGATTCGACCGTCTGTTCTTCATGGTATTTGTTGGAAGCAGGACGTAGCCAGCGCCCAGGTCAAGTCGGCGCTTCTTTTGGCAGGGTTATTTGCCCAGGGGGATACCTGTGTCCATGAGGCCGTGACGACCCGAGACCACACCGAACGGATGTTGAGATTCTTCGGGGCCGATCTTCGCGTATCCGGCGGCGACATCGTGGTTAAAAGAAGCGATCTCGTCTCTCCGGGACTCGTGAATATACCAGGGGATATTTCTAGCGCCGCATTTTTTATCGTAGCCGCTCTGGTGCTTAAAGGCTCGCATCTTGTCTTGAGGCGCGTGGGTGTCAATCCTACGCGGACAGGCGCTATCCGGGTTCTGCAGAGGATGGGAGGGTGTATTCGCCTGATTTCAGAGCAAAAAGGCTATGAGCCTGTGGCAGACTTGGATATCCGATTCGGAGAGCTTTGCGGCACGAGGATCAGGTCGGCGGAAATACCGAGCCTGATCGATGAATTGCCTATCCTTATGGTTGCTGCTTCCATGGCCAAGGGCCGGACCGTCATCGAAGGGGCGGGAGAGTTGCGCGTCAAAGAGACGGACCGTATCCGGTCCATGGGCTGGAATTTAAAGAAGGCAGGCGTTAAAATTGACACAAAAGTCGCTGCAAACAGAGAAGATATCGTGATTACAGGATCAGGCGGTATTAAAGGGGCCCATTTCAGGAGTTTTGGTGACCACAGAACGGCCATGAGCATGTATGTGGCGGCTTTGGCTGCTTCCGGGGCTTCTTCTTTGGACGATCCTGTCTGCGTCAGCAAGTCTTTTCCGAAATATTTCAGCGTATTTAATCATCTGATTGTCAGATAATAAGTTTGCGCCCTGTTCAAACAGGTTTTTAGTAGGTCTTGAGCAGAATTTTTCGGGGGGAAATATTTATTGACAGCCCTAGCCGCCTCTGCTAATATTTAAAAAATCAACCCAAACCACCAACCCTATTAGACATGACCCAATTATCCAAATTACCCAAGAGAACGTTTAATTACGTATCTGGTTTGTTTTCCAATGATATGGGTATTGATTTAGGGACGGCTACGACCCTTGTATATGTGAAGAACGAGGGGATCGTTTTGTGCGAGCCGTCGGTTGTGGCCCTCAAGAAAGGGGCTACCGTTAACCGCGTCCTGGCGGTTGGTGACGAAGCCAAGAAGATGTTGGGCCGCACACCAGGAAATATCCTGGCCATCAGGCCCATGAAAGACGGTGTCATCGCGGACTTCGATATCACTGAGGCGATGCTGCGGTATTTTATTAAAAAGATCCATCGCCGCCGCGTCTTGGTTTCTCCGCGCATGGTGATTGCAATACCCTCCGGTATTACCGAAGTCGAACGTCGTGCCGTAAAGGATTCTGCCCTGCGCGCCGGCGCCAGAGAGGTCCATCTGGTAGAAGAGCCTCTGGCTGCGGCCATCGGCGTTGGTCTGCCTATTCATGAACCCGCGGGAAATATGATCGTGGATATCGGCGGAGGAACGACCGAGGTGGCCGTGATTTCGCTGTCGGGCATCGTTTTTTCGAAATCCATCAGGATCGCCGGAGACGA
>CAZAYJ010000147.1:0-3950 GCA_964489335.1 uncultured Planctomycetia bacterium | reverse complement strand
CGGCCCAATATCTCGGTTTCTCAAAAGGTATAATTGGCGAGGGGCGCGGCCTTAGGTGCTATCACCTTGATGATATCGCGCGAGAGTGGGCCTTGCAGGTCTATCTTGCCGGTGTCGGCAGAGGCGTCGCGAAATTCCGTGCCGGGTTTTAGGTGTGTCTGGAAATGCTTTTTGTCTTTTTCAATGGTAGCAGCATTGACGACGATCATCCAGTCCGCCGGTCCCTTGCGATAGACAATCAGGTCGTCCAAGACCCCGCCTTTTTCGTTAAGGATGGAGCCGTAGCGGCAGCTTCCCGTCGGCATATCGCTCAGCCGCGCCGTAACAAGGCGTTCCAGACCGCAGGTCTGCGGGTCTCCTTTGAGGAGGAATTCGCCCATGTGGCAGATGTCGAAGCAGCTCACCGCGGACCGCGTATGCAGGGCCTCGCTAATGATGCCTTCGTACTGAATGGGCATATTCCAACCGGCGAAGGGAGCCATGCGTGCGCCCCGTCCGATATGGTCGGTTGTCAAGGGAGTGGATTTAGAAGCAGAGGATTCTTCAGTCACCGTCATTGCTTATCCGCGTAATCCGATATTTACTCTATGCAATCGTATTAAATAAAAAAGCCTGGTTTCGAAAACCCAGGCTCACGATTTTCTCTTAAACAATGCTTCCTCATGGTTGATTCCATGTCGCCAGAAGCTCTGTCGCCAGATTGTATATGTATTATATCAGAGACAGGGGACTTGGCAAATAAAAAATCTTTTCACAGGTTCCGCATTGTTTGCTATGATACTACAGCGATACAACATCCCTTTTTAGAACTAAGGAGCAGGAGCCTATGCCTCAGGTTCAATTGAATGTCCGTTTGCTGGAAATGTCCCAGCACCCCGTGGCCCTGATCTACGCGGCCTGCCGTCAGTGTTATTCTCCGCGGTTTTCCGGCGAGTTGTTCGACGAGAAAGAAGAAGACCCGCAGAAGCAGGCGGCGTTCATCCGCAAGGTCGTCGCCTCGGGCCATGAAAGTCCCCTGGAGCACGTGAAGTTCACCTTTGCGATCGAGGGCGTTTCGCGCGCGCTGACGCATCAGCTGGTGCGCCACAGGATCGCTTCTTTTTCCCAGCAGAGCCAGCGCTATGTGAAAGAGACGAACTTCGATTATATCATTCCTCCTTCCATTGAACAGGATGCGGCCCTGAAAACTGAATTTCTCAAGACCATGGAGATGATTCAGGCCAGTTATAGCAAGCTGCTGGAGGCCCTCAACAAAAAAGGCAGGGTGGGGCAGAATGCTAACCAGGACGTGCGCTTTGTCCTGCCTCAGGCGGCGGAGACTAAGATTGTCGTCACCATGAATTGTCGCGAGTTGATCCATTTTTTCCATCAGCGCTGTTGCCAGCGCGCGCAATGGGAGATCAAACGGCTGGGCGACGAGATGTTGAAGCTGTGCCGTCAGAAATTGCCTGAGGTTTTTGCCGACGTGGCAGCCAAGTGCGATGCTTTGGGGTATTGTCCCGAAGGCGAGGCTTTTTCCTGTGGCAAATATCCGCTGAAGGAAAATGTGATAGGGAAGCGCGCACATAGTCTTTGAGGAGCGCGCGCAGAGTCCTTTATTAAAAATGAGGTTAAACATGGATTGGAAAATATTTCTGGCGACATTTAGTGCTATCTTTTTTGCCGAGATGGCGGACAAGACTCAGATGGTCGGTTTGACCATGGCGGCCAAATCTCAGAGGCCGTGGGTGGTCTGGCTGGGTTCTGTCAGCGCCTATATCGTGGTGACGGCAATCTCCGTTATTTTGGGAGCTGTTTTGTCGCGGTTCCTTAAGCCTGAATGGCTGAAGATGGCGGGCGGTTTTATTTTTGTGGTCATGGGCATCCTTTTGTTCTTCGATAAGATATGATGCGTACGTGGATTCGTTTTTCTTCTTTGCGTTCTTTGTTCTGCGGAGGCGTCTGTGTCGGCCTGGCGTTGATGTTGTCTTCCTGCGCGACCGTTCCCCCGTCGACAGAGATGGTCTACAAGCCTGTTTTCGAGGCTGGCCCGCGGCAGGACCTGTATCACGTCATCGGCCCCGCGGAGACGGTTTATCGTATCGGTCGCATGTATGATGTTCCTGCGGACGCCATCCTGCGAGCCAACCATATCACCGATCCGCGCAGTCTCAAGATTGGTCAGAAGATCCTGATTCCCGGCGCCGCATCCCTGCGGCCTGTCATTCCTCTCTTTAAGTCGTCGAAGTGGAGATATATCGTGATTCATCACAGCGTGACCGATGACGGCGATGCGACGTCCCTCGACAGGATCCACCGCCGTCGCGGGTTCGACAGGGGGCTGGGATACGATTTTGTGATTGATAACGGCACAAGGACGCGGCGGGACGGACAAATCGAGGCCTCGCCCCGCTGGATCAAACAGATGGACGGCGCGCACTGCAAGGCAGGGGGCATGAACCAGTGCGGCATCGGCATCTGTCTTGTCGGCGACTTCACGCATGAGCAGCCTACAAAGGCGCAGATGGATTCTCTTATCTTGCTCGTTGAGACCCTGAGGAATTATTATCACATACCGTTGTCGCGGGTCATCCGGCACAAGGACGCTCCCGGCGCCAGAACCGAGTGTCCCGGCAACAGCTTCCCCTGGCGGGAATTCAAGGAGCGGCTCAGGAAAGGTGAATAGCGAAGGGGATGCGTCATGAACTCTCCCAGGATTGCCTTTTTCGATACCAAGCCTTACGACAGAAAATTCTTCGAAGCGGCTGATAAGAAGTTTGGTTTCCCTATCACCTATTTCGAGGAGCATCTCGGTCCCGGCACGGCGTCGTTGACCCGCGGCTTCAATACGGTCTGCATCTTTGTCAATGATGTCGTTGACGCCGACGTTATCAAAGTGCTTCATAAGAACGGCGTCCGTCTCATTGCCCTGCGCGCCTCGGGATACAATAATGTGGATTTCAGGGCGGCGTTCGGCAAAATTCATGTTGTGCGCGTGCCGGCCTATTCGCCGCATGCCGTTGCAGAACATGCCATGGCCCTGATGCTGGCTTTGAACCGCAAGACGCACCGGGCGTATCACAGGACCCGCGACAACAATTTCTCCATCCAGGGGCTTTTGGGATTTGATATGTTCGGCAAGACCGCGGGCGTCATCGGCACGGGCGCCATTGGCCGCGAGCTCATCCGGATCCTTAAAGGTTTCGGGATGCATGTCCTGGCCTATGACCCCGGCCCGGACGAGACCTTTGCCGCAGAGACGGGATTTTCCTATACAGATCTCAAGACCCTTTACAAGAAATCAGACGTCATCTCCCTGCATTGTCCCTTGACCCGGCAGACATACCGCATGATCAATGCTGCAACCATTAAAATGATGAAGACGGGCGTCATGATCATTAATACTGGCCGCGGCAAACTGATCGACACCCGGGCTTTGATTGAGGCGCTCAAAAACAAAAAGGTCGGCTACGCGGGCCTTGATGTCTATGAAGAAGAGAGCGAATATTTCTTCGAGGATTTTTCTTCGGAGGTGATCTCGGACGACGTCCTGGCGAGACTGTTGACGTTTCCTAATGTCCTGGTGACGGCGCACCAGGGATTTTTTACTGCAGAGGCCCGGACGAATATCGCCCGCACCACGCTGCAAAATATCGATGATTTCGTCCGAGACCGCTTGCTGACGCACGAGATTTGTTACCGTTGTTCCAGGAAGGTTTGTACTAAAAAAACAAAAGGGTAGTGTTTTTAGGAAAGGACAAGTTGCTCAGACATGTGATTGATCTCAAAGAGGACGTCGTTTATTCCCCTCAGGCCGTCGTCAGCAAGACCCTTGTCGATAAGGAGGCAGGGACCATTACGTTATTCGCTTTTGATGCCGGACAGAATCTGAGTGAGCATACGGCGCCTTTCGCTGCCATTGTCGAGGTCGTGGAGGGGCAGGCCCGGCTGTTGATCGGTGACGACGAGGG
>CAZAYJ010000146.1:0-3960 GCA_964489335.1 uncultured Planctomycetia bacterium | reverse complement strand
CCCTAAAATAACACTATGGATGGTGAAAATAATTAGTAAAATTTTACTAATTAAATTTTAGTATGTCAAGAATTATTCTTGTTTTGTTTTCACAAAACCTTAACTATCACATTTTCAATTAGTTGTGTGGATATCTCTTCAGAGGAAAAATATGGCTAAGATGAATGGGGCCACTCGGGGATATTGATATTCTTATTGGTAAGCTCCTGACTGACGTTTTGGATGAACTTCTTCTCAGCGCGCAGAAGCTCAAGATTGTGTTCGACGATAGAATGCAGGTGGTAGGAAGATTTCACCTGAAGTTGTTCGGAAAGCTTCTCTAAGGCCTCCTCGACTTTGGAGAGGACCCGTATCCGGCCCTTGAGTCGACGCAGGGCGACATCCGGCGGCAGATACGGCAGAAAATATAGAGCAACGTCAATGCTGAAATTCGGCCGGTCGGCCGTCAAAAGGCTTTTCGTCAGCAATTGCTGGAAGCGTTCATGCCCCTTAGGCGTCAGGCTGTAAATGAATTTTTCCGGCCTCGAGCCGCCAACGCTGACCGTCTTCTTGAGATATCCTTTTTTTTCAAGGAGGTTGAGGGAATAATAGATCGATTCAACTTCCAGCGCGGCAAACGTGCTGATTACCTCCTTGATCTGTTTTTTGATCTCATAGCCGTGACGCGGCTTGTCCTCCAGGAGCCCCAGAATAATCAATTCCTGTTCAACCTTCATGAGCCGCCTCGGAAATTTGCCCCATCGCGCGGAATTTTTGATAACGCAGATCAATCAACTGATCCTTGGGGAGTTTCATGAGCTCGACAAAATATTTTTTCACACACGTCTTGATGTTCCTGGCCGCTTCTTCCGGATCGCGGTGCGCGCCGCCGAGCGGCTCCCTGACGATCTCGTCGATAACGCCAAATCTTAAAAGGTCCTGCGCCGTCAGCTTCAGGGCATCGGCCGCTTCGGGCGCCTTAGCGCTGCTTTTCCAAAGAATCGCGGCACACCCTTCGGGTGAGATGACCGAGTAATAGGCGTTTTCCAGGACACAGACGCGGTCGGCGACACCGATCCCCAGGGCCCCGCCGGAACCACCTTCGCCGATGACGACGGCGACGATCGGCACACGGATACCGGACATCATCTTCAGGTTCCAGGCGACGGCCTGCGCCTGCCCCCTCTCTTCGGCGCCGATCCCGGGATAGGCCCCCGGCGTGTCGATAAAAATAAGGATGGGGATATCAAACTTCTGCGCCAGCTCCATAACACGCAGCGCCTTGCGATATCCTTCGGGATGCGCGCAACCGAAAGTGCGTACCAGGTTTTCCTTGGTGTCGCGCCCCTTCTGATGGCCTATCACCATGATCTTTTGGCCGTCGAGCTTGGCAAACCCGCTGATGATGGCACGGTCGTCGCGAAAAGCCCTGTCACCGTGAATCTCCACGAAATCTTTAAGGATTAGCTGAATGTAATCGAGCGTATACGGCCGGTGGGGATGACGCGAAATCTGGACGCGCTGCCAAGGCGTCAATTTGCCGTAGATATCCTTGCGCAGACGCTCAAGTTTTTCCTCAAGGCGCTTGATCTCGCCCGACAGGTCGATGTGCTTCTCTTCGGTAAAACTGCGGAGCTCCCGGATCTTCTTTTCGAGCTCGGCAATGGGCTTTTCAAAATCAAGGGCTATCATGGGGATGTCCTTGGAAGCCAGCCTAATCGATGACCGTGACTTCGGTATTGACGGGCAAGATGTCGTAGAGTTCCTCGACTTCTGCATTGAGCATGCGTACACAGCCGGCCGTCGCCTGCTGACCGATGCTCTCAGGCTGCGTCGTGCCGTGGATGCCGTAACCGGGAATATCGAACCCCATCCAGCGCGTCCCGAGGATGTTCTCGGGACTTTCCGGCGGATAGACCTTGCCGTTATGCGTCCAGGGAGGATTTTTGAGCTTATTGACGATCTTAAACGTCCCGACGGGAGTTATATTGTCTTTACCTGTGGACACCCTGTAGGTCTTGACCGCATCGCCGTTACAGCGCAATGTCAGAAGGTTCTGGGATTTGTCCACAAGAACGGAAAACCGCCCTGTCCAGATCCTCAGCCGCATGCCCGGCCGGATGATGTCCGATGCCAAACCGTTTTGTTTTTTAATCATCTCGACAGTCGTGCGGTATTCATCGGCGATCATGCTCAGGGTGTCGCCGGCCTTCACATCCCGCATAACGGTCTCATCCGGCACCTGAATCGCGGACAAAATAATCTTCATGTTCACCGCTTCAAGCTTCTTCTGCACGGCCTCGATGTTGGGATTAGCCGCATTCTTCAAAAGGATGTCCCGCAGCGCGTCCCGGGCGGCCAGAAGCTCGCCTTTCTGGATCAACCCCTCCGCACGGCTCACGTCTTTGTCAAAATTCCCCGCGGGCACATCGGCAACCACGCTCGCCCGGCCGTCAGGCGCGGCAGGAGCCCCTTTCAATCTGAAAACGGCAACCACAATAGCCGCAACGGCACAAACGGCAAGTCCAGCCAATAAAATATTTTTTTTCACATCTTCCTCCTGATCGCGCGTTTAATAAATCAAAGCCAAAAGGATCCCGATAATCGCCCCCATGATAACTTCAATGGGCGTATGGCCAATCAACTCCTTGAGGCGGTCCTCTTCAATCTTACCCTGCCAATAGATGTCGTCTAAAATCTTGTTAAGGATGGACGCCTGTTTCCCCGTTGACCGGCGGACTCCTTGGGCGTCAAACATAGTCACAATCGCAAAGACGACGCCAAGGGCGAATAGAGGAGAGTTGAATCCGTAATCCGTGCCGAGCACCACGGCCAGGGCGCTGGATCCCGCCGAATGGGCCGAAGGCATTCCTCCCGTTCCAATGAACCAGCGAAAGTCAAACCGCTTGGTCCGCAAGACGCCCAGAGCCACCTTGATTGTCTGCGCCGTCAACCAGGCGAAAAAAGTCACAATGAGAACGTGATTGTGGACGATCTGATAGAGCATAAGCTTCATTCAGACTCTCCTCTTGCCGGCGCCGGGGTAACGCGGATATCGACCCTGTCCAGCAACGTTGACTCTCCGTCTTTAACCACAAACCCCTCGTTGCCGTCCAGGGTCTGATCCGCAGGGGCGGGCTGAAGCACAACCGTCGCGGGGCTCTTGGCCTTTGCCGTCTTCTTGGGATTTACGGCCTTTACGGGAACAGACTTTTTGCGCACCTGTTTGTTTTTCGCCGGAGCCGGACGCACTGGTTTTTTGCGCAACGCCGCTATCGCCTTCTTCAAATCAGGGATTGAAGATAGCGTCTTCTTCATTTCCTGGTTTTCAAAAGAGACACGCACGTACTGCTGGCTCATCTCCTGATTGCGGGCCACGAGGAATTCATTGACCCGGCGGGCCTGTTGGATTACATTTCCAAGGGCATTGATCTTGTTCTTCTGCTCTCCGAGTTCTTGGTGGGCGCGGGCAAGCCTGGAATTCAATAAAACCACTTCATTCTCAAGCTGGGCGTTCTTCTGGAATGTCTCATTGAGAAGCGTCCTAGTCTGGTTCAATCCCAGCTGGGTCGCCGACAATTCTATCTGGATGCGCCCCACCTCTTCAAGCAAATAGCTATTTTTGCGCATCAGAGTCAAAGACTGATAGAGTCCGAAGGCCGAAAATCCAGTCAACAGCGCAATGATCCCCGTTTTGACCCTGTTATCCACGATAAACAACCTCTTTCTTCCAAAGAAGGCAAAAACAGAGCCGCGCTTGACAAAAAACAAGACGCATGATAGGATGCCTCTGTTCCAATCCTTTTCCTGCCCCGTCCCCTCAAAGGATCAAATTCAGCAGTCCATTATAATTGTATCCTCTTTAAAAATCAAGCGGATTTACCCCTGTTTAAATGCTTGCCAAGACGTATACATTAGGTCTTATTGGCCTGGATGCCCATCCTGTAGACATCGAGATAGATGTCGCCAACGGCCTTCCGC
>CAZAYJ010000145.1:0-3966 GCA_964489335.1 uncultured Planctomycetia bacterium | reverse complement strand
GCCGCTTTTGGAGCTGGAAACCGGCAGCAACGATCCCATGGCCGTTTTTCTGACCCTTAGCTTCATCGGTATGCTGACGTCGAAAGATGTGAGTGTTACCGTCTTTGCGTCACGGTTCGTCCTGGACATGGGGGGTGGGGCGTTCGTAGGGTATCTCATGGCGAAGACGAGCGTTTGGATCATTAACCGGCTGAAATTGGAGTTCGACGGCCTCTATCCTGTCTTGACGGTTTCCTTGGTGCTTTTGTCGTATTCCGTGGCTTCTCTTTTGCGATGCAACGGGTTTCTGGCGGTCTATCTGGTCGGTTTGATTATGGGCCGGCACGAATTTTTAAACAAAAAGATGATCATGAGGTTCCATGACGGCCTGGCCTGGCTCATGCAGATTGTTATGTTTTTGACTCTTGGTCTTTTGGTTTTTCCTTCCCATCTTTTGCCGGTCATGGGCGCCGGCCTTTTGATTGCTATCGTCCTTATGGTCTTGGCTCGTCCGGCCAGCGTCCTGGTATGTCTTCTGCCGTTCCCGATGGTCTTAAGAAAAAAGATTATGGTGGCGTGGGTAGGCTTGAGGGGCGCAGTCCCGATCGTCCTGGCTACCTTTCCTCTGTTGGCTGGCATCCCGCAGGCGGACACGATCTTCAACGTGGTTTTCTTTGTCGTTCTGACCTCCGTTTTGATCCAGGGGACGTCTATTCCGTTTGTTTCCCGCCTCCTGAATGTCAGCTCACCGTTGACAAATAGGCGCCACTATCCCATTGAATTCGAGAAGATAGAAGGCATCGATGCGGAATTGACCGATCTGATTGTCCCTTATGTTTCAGAGGCGGTCGGCAAGCGGCTTATGGAGTTGCACATGCCGGGTAAATGCCTGATTGTGCTGATTTCCCGGGGGGATAGGTATATCATTCCTACGGGCCAGACGGTTATCGAGGGCGGCGATGTATTGCTCGTGCTTGCCAATGAGCATGATCTGTCTGCATTGCAGAAGATGCTGGCATGCCTCAAAGAAGGGGAATCATAAAGAGAAGATGCAGGATGAAGGCGCAAAAATTCAAGAGGAGGGGGAAGTTTTTCGTTTATATCGTTGCCTGTGCGGACGGGACGTACTATACGGGGTTTACGTCGTGTCTGGCGAGGCGTTTGAGGACCCATAACAAGGGAAAGGGTGCCAGGTATACGCGGGACAGGAGGCCAGTGAGGCTCGTCTGGCACAAGCGGTTCCGGAATTTCAAGCCGGCTTTCCTGGAAGAAAAAAGGATCAAGACCCTGACCCGAGGACAGAAAGAAGTACTGGTCAGGGGGATGGGGCCGAGGGGTATTCACAGAAAGGGCGGACGGAGACGGTTTTTGCGCCCGACAAAAAAGGGTCGTCGATGAATCCAGGCAATAAACGCAGTTGTGAAGTCCTGCCTTTGAGGAAGTCATGGTTTTTAGACCGGGGAGGCTTCGCAAAGACCTTATGTGTGGTCCTGGGGCTTATTCTGGTCCTTTTTGTTTTTCGGCCGTTTATGCAGGTTCAGTTTTTAAGCCTGGATGACCCTCAATATATTGCACAGAATCCTCTTTTGCGTTTGTCTGGCTGGCATGCTGTCAGGCGCATATGCGAGAGTTTTTACTTCGGGCAGTATCAGCCTCTCGTGCATTTGAGTTATCTTTTGGAACGCCATTTTCTCGGGGGCGATCCGTTCGTCTACCGTTTCACGAATATCCTTCTGCATGTCGTTAATGTCGGTCTCGTCTACGCATGGATAAGCAGGCTGACGAAAAGCCGGTTGACAGGCGCCGTCACGGCCCTCTTGTTCGGTGTTCACCCTTTGCGCGCGGAGTCCGTCGTCTGGCTAAGCGCCAGAAAAGATGTTCTTTTCGGTTTTTTTTATCTTCTGGGGCTCAACAGCTATTTGGCCTATGTCCGCACCTGCCGCAGGAAGGATTACGCATTCTCCGGGATATTTTTCTTTTTAAGTCTGCTGTCGAAACCGGCCATGGCCGTAACGTGGCCTCTATTGGCTGTCTTGGTTGACGGATACGAAGGCAGATGGAATAAGAGGGCTGTTTGGTTTGAAAAGATACCTTTCTTTTTCTTGAGCCTGGTTTTCGGCCTTATTGTTTTCGTTGCGGCGCGGTCTTTCCCGCTGATCGTTCTGCCGGCTCATTCTTCCATCGCTTTCAGGGTGGCGTGCAGTTGCAGCGCCATCCTTTTTTATGCGGCCAGGATATTGTGTCCTGTGCGTTTATCGGCGGTATATGCCTGGCCGCTGGGAGGGCAGATGGAGGGGGCTGCCGTCTTTTTTGCACTCCTGCTTTTGTGTTTTCCTTATGCCGCCAAGCGGTTGACACCTGCGGTCCGAAGAGACGTTTTTTTCGGTATAGGTGTTTTTTTGGCGGGGATCCTTCCGGTATTGCATCTGTCTGCCGCCGGCCAGACCATGTTCGCTGCGGACCGCTATACCTATATCGCGTCCATTGGCTTGAGTTATCTTGCCGCGCGGGGAGTGGCAGGTTTGGTGTCGGCCCGGCGCATGTTTTTTGCCGGATTTCTTACAGCGATTGTTGTTTTTGCATTGGGTGTTTCGACCTGGCAGAGGACGGCGATATGGAAGAACGACGGCGTTTTCTGGACGGACGTTCTGGTCAAATGCCCGTTGTTTATTGACGCCTACCTTAATCGCGGGGATTATTTTGAAGAACAAAAAGATGATGATAGAGCGCTGAAGGACTATGGCGCCGGCATGGAGATTGCTACGCGTTTCTTTGAGGTCGATCAAGGGGTCGAGAGCGGGGCGATCAATGAACAACGCGGCTGGTCTGACGATCCTTTCCTGCAGAATGAATCTTTTTTTATCAAGGATGTCGATCCACGCTCCAGGTTTCTTGTCAAGATGGCATTGGCCTATGCCTCCAAGGGAGAGTATGCTGCAAGCGCCGTTCGGCTCAAAAAGGCCATGGATTATTTCGAGGCCGTCGGTTATTTCCCAAGCGATATCAGTCTCCAGGGTTATCTTCTGATGGGATTTTTGAAGCAGATGTCTGGCGATCTTGGAGAGGCTGAGGCGTATTACCGCAGGGCCTGGGAAATTTATCCTCCTTACGCCACCGTATTTAAGAATAAGGCATACGCCTACATCACGATCGGCCGGCCGGGCGAGGCGGTTGCATTGCTGCGGGGCCTTAAGGTCAATGCTATGGGGATTCATTCTTTTATGATCTGTGGCGGCAATGACGCGGCGATTGCCGGCAGCGTCAACGAACGGCGAGATGATGTCCAAGAAAAACCTTAAAGAGATTATCGCTGTGATGGCAAAGGTGCTTAAGGAGCATCACGCCCCGCACGAGGTCGCCCTTGGCGTGGCCATAGGCGCTTTTATCGCGGTCCTGCCTTTGTACGGTCTTCATACGGTGCTTTGCGTGATTGCGGCTGTTCTCGTCCCCCGGGCCAATAAATTGGCGATATTGCTGGGTACGAATATTTCTTTGCCTCCGACAATAGCCACAATCACATGGACGTCTTATGATATCGGACGGCTGATTTTGGTCCATAAGCGCTATCCGCCGCTTTCCTGGGAATATGTCAGGAATTTTAATATTTCAAGGTTCAGTGAGTTTTATTATCCTTTGTTTATAGGAAGTCTCGTGTTGGGATTGATGTGCGCCGCGGTTTTTTATGTGATTACCTGGATTGTTGCCAGCCGCATGGGAAGGAAACATTCTCTTGGAAAATGATGCTTCTTGTGTCATCCGTAAATATGCCCCTGACGACCGGTCTGCCGTCCGGCGGATCAGTGTGCAGACGGCCTTGATGGGTGAGCGCGGCACCGTTTTTTTTGATGATGATGAGATCATGGCCGACGTTCTCACGGTGTATTTTACCGATCATGAGCCCGAGTCGTGTTTTGTTGCCGAATGTGAAGGCAGGGTTGCGGGTTACATCTTGGGCTGCCGGGACGTGAAGCGTATGGAGAAGATTTT
>CAZAYJ010000144.1:0-3967 GCA_964489335.1 uncultured Planctomycetia bacterium | reverse complement strand
GGCCGCGGCACCTCGAGCGGAGGGGAGAAGAAATATGTCGCCGCCCTCTCAAGGGCTGCGGTGGCGTTTGGTTGCGACGGCTTATTTTTGGAAGTGCACCACAGGCCGGAAAAAGCCCTTTGTGATGGTCCTAACATGCTGTCTTTAGCGGAGTTGCCGCGTCTCCTGGAGGCGGTCTGCGCCATCGACCGCCTCGCCGGTGTTCACAAGACCAACGAATAGGATTCTGTGATGTATGGAAAACAAGCCAGGGAAGTGTTGAAGATCGAGGCGGAGGCCATTGAGGCCCTTATGCGCCGTCTCGACGATAAGTTTGACAAGGCCATCGGGTTTTTGAGCGAGTGCCGCGGCCGCGTCATAGTGACGGGAATGGGTAAAGGCGGCCTGATCGGCCAGAAGATATCGGCTACGCTTTCTTCGACAGGCACGCCGAGCCTGTTTTTGCATTCCGCTGAAGCGATCCACGGCGATCTGGGGCGTGTCACCGCCGAAGACGTTGTCCTGGCGATCTCCAACAGCGGAGAGACTGAAGAGGTCATTCGGCTCCTGCCGTTGATCAAAAAGATCGGTGCGCGGCTTATCGCGCTGACGGGTAATCCCCGTTCGACCCTGGGGCGCCACAGCGATGTGACGCTGGATGTTTCCGTCAAGAAAGAGGCCTGCCCTCTGGGATTGGCGCCGACGGCCTCCACGACGGCGACGCTCGCCATGGGCGACGCCATTGCCGTCTGTCTGCTGAAAAAGAAGGGATTCCGGGAAGAGGACTTCGCTTTTTATCATCCGGGAGGGGCGCTAGGCAAGAAGCTTCTCTTAAAGGTTGAGGACATTATGCGCCAAGGTCCGGCCAATCCCGTTGTCAAAGAAGATGCGTTGGTGCGCGACGTGCTTTTAAAAATTACGCAAGCGCGCGCAGGCGCCGCAAGCGTCGTCGATGCCGCCGGGAAACTGACGGGGATCTTTACAGACGGGGACTTGCGTCGTCATGTGGAGTCGGACAGGTATCTGGTTGTCAGAAAGGTCAAGGATGTCATGACGAAAGACCCGGTGACGATCCCCAAAGACCACCTGGCCAGCGAAGCCCTCAGGATTCTCAAGGACAAGAGGATTGACGAGGTGCCGATCGTTGATGCCAAACACCGGCCGATCGGGATGCTGGATGTCCAGGATTTGCTCAAGGCGGGGCTGGTGTAAGAACAGTTAACGGGCCAGCGGGCCTGAGGGTGCATGCGTGGGCCGCCGGCGCTGGAATACCTCAATGATTTCGAAAAAACTCCGGGACAAATTCAAAAAGATAAAATTGTTGCTACTTGACGTCGACGGTGTTTTGACGGACGGCCGCATCATTTATGACAGCGATGGACGCGATGCCAAATGCTTTGATGTCCATGACGGTTTGGGCGTGGCCCTTTTGGCGCGCATGGGGATCAAGACGATCCTTGTGACGGCCAAGGGGTCGGGGTGTCTGGCGCACCGCGCCAGAGACATGCGCGCGGAGGCGGTCTACAGGATGGACAGAAATAATGTCGCAGGCCATGTCGCCAAGACCGAGGCATATGCGAAGATATTGAAGAAATACCACTTGCGGGATGAACATGTCTGTTTCGTTGGGGATGATCTTGTCGACCTCTGCGTTTTGAAGATATGCGGCGTGGCGGTTGCGACACGTAATGCGGTGGCCGAGGTCAGACAAGCCGCTCTTTATGTCACGCGGCACCGGGGCGGCCGCGGCGCCGTGCGCGAGATCGCGGAATTAATTCTGAAATCGCAAGGCCGGTGGACAGAGGCCGTAGAAAAATTCCTGTGATGGTCAGAATATTCGTTTTGTGCCTGGCGCTGATCGTTTTTCAGTCTGCGGCGGCTTTTGGTCTCGCGGCAGATTCCAAAATAGCCACGACGAGCGAGCCCCAGCAGATGGAAGACTTCAATATCGCCGGCTACGACGGCAAGGGCGAGAAGACATGGGAGGTGGAAGGCGCGTCCATGGACATGGTCGGTAATGACGTCAAGATATCCGACATCACGGCCCATCTTTACGGCAACGAGAAGAGTAAGGAGAACATGGTGTTGACCGCCGACCACGGTCAACTCGACAGGACAACAGGCAAGGTTCGTCTGGAGGACAATGTGCGCGCTGTGACGGATACCGGCGCGGAATTGACGACCAGCGCCCTGGATTGGTCACAGAAGGATCAGGTCATTTCTTCGGACAAAAAAGTCAATATCACCAGGGACAACGTGACGGCTGTGGGCGAAGGGATGGAAGCCAGGCCGGACATGAAAGTGGCCAAGTTTGAAAAAGACGTCGTTGTGACGATGCAGGGAAATCCCCAGAAGGCCGCGGCCGCAGGTAACCATGCGGCCGGTCCCCAAGACGGCTCGAAAGGCCCGGCGGAAACCAAGGCGGCCGGCCCGGGAAAGATGACCATCACCTGCGACGGCCCGATGGAATTGGATTACGAACATCAGATTGCGACTTTCGAGAAGAACGTCCAGGTGACGGGCGCCGCCGACCAGGGCTCCATGGTGTCGGACAAGATGACCATTTATTTCAACAACCAGACCAAGCAGATCGACAGGATCGTGGCTGAGGGCCACGTTAAGATCACGCGCGACGAGAACACTTCTTACAGCGATTCGGCCGTATTCACCGCGGCGGATAGGAAGGTCGTGCTGACGGGCCGGCCGCACCTCGAGATTTTTCCCGAAGAAGGAAGCGAGTTGCCTGATGTATCTCCTTGAAGCCAAGGGATTGGTTAAAAGCTATCATCACCGGCGCGTCGTCGATAACGTGAATCTTGTCGTCAAGCGCGGCGAGATCGTCGGCCTCCTGGGGCCCAACGGCGCCGGAAAGACGACCACGTTTTATATGATCGTCGGCATCATCCCGCCGGAAGAGGGGCAGATTATTTTTGACAATAACGATATTACGCGGCTGCCGATTCACGCCAGGGCCCATTTCGGCATCGGCTATCTTGCGCAGGAGAGTTCGGTCTTCCGTAAGCTGACCGTCGAAGAAAATATCATGGCAATCCTGGAGACCTTGCCGATCTCTTTTCGGGAACGCAAGAAGAGGCTGGATCATCTTTTGGCAGAGCTCAAGATCGCGCATCTGAAAAAACACAAGGCGTATACGCTTTCCGGCGGTGCGCGGCGGCGGTTGGAGATCACTCGTGCCCTGGTGACCAATCCGTCGTTCATCCTCCTGGACGAACCTTTCTCCGGTATCGACCCGATCGTCGTGGCCGATGCCCAGCAGATCATCCAGGAATTGAAGGAAAAAGGGTTGGGGGTCCTGTTGACGGACCATAACGTGCGCGAGACCTTGTCTATCACGGACAGGGCGTATCTGATCGCCCAGGGGCGCATCCTGATTTCCGGGACCGCTTCCGATCTGATCAACGACGCGCGGGCCAGAGAGCTGTATTTAGGGGAAAAGTTCAAAATGTGAAGCTCCTCCGGTCAGCCTGCACGTTTATTTTCAATAAGCAGGCAGATGCGGCAGCGGCTTCTTTTCTGTCGGTATATAGCGGAATCCTGCACCGAAAGCCTTTTGGGCTTTGCGCCTTCGTCCTCGGACAAGGGTCCGGGTTTTTCGGCGCAGGATAATCATCCATCGAAAAGGAGAGTCGTTTCATGAAAGTGAAAAAAACAAAGACAAAGGAAAATAAAGTGCTTCTTGACATAGAGGTGGCTCAAGAGCAGGTCAAAAAGAAATACGACGAGGTTTACGAGAAAATCGGCCAGGAGGCGAAAATTCCCGGCTACAGGCCCGGCAAGGCGCCCCGCCAGGTCCTTGAACAGCAGCACGGCGCCTTGGCGAGAGACGAAGTGCTCAAGAGTTTGATTACGGAAAGCTATGAGCAGATCGTCAAGGACGAAGCGATCGACGTCATCGACCTGCCGCAGATATCGGATGTCAAGCTCGAGGGGCAAGTCCTGACGTATAAAGCCGAGGTGGAAGTCAAGC
>CAZAYJ010000143.1:0-3978 GCA_964489335.1 uncultured Planctomycetia bacterium | reverse complement strand
CGCATGGCCTTGAACAAGAAAGAGGAGGAATGAGGATATGAACAAGCAAAAATTGCTTATTGTCGATGACGAGCCGGATGTATTGAAGTTGTTGGGAGAGCGTCTCGCCAAAGCGGGTTATGACGTCATCAAAGCATCCAACGGCAAGGAGGCGATCGCCCTGGCCCAAAAACATATGCCGGATCTTATTATTCTGGATATCGCCATGCCGGTGATGGATGGCTCGGAAGTCGCCAATATCCTGAGGGCCGATGCCAAGACCAAGGGGATTCCGATTCTTTTCCTGACGTGTCTTTTTACGAAGCAGGAGGAAAAAGTTTGTGGACATCTCTTGGGACAGAATTTTTTTATTGCCAAGCCCTATGACGTGGACGAGCTTTTGGATGAGATCGGCAAACGCATCATTAGGCCGGAGAAACACTCTTAAGGGGGAGAACGGTTATGACAAATCACAAGATCCTGGCGGTGGACGATGAGCCTTCGACCTTGACATTGCTGGAGAAGCGTCTACAGGCGGCAGGATATGATGTGTTGACGGCAACGAACGGCAAGGATGCCATCGATATCGCCAGGCGCGAAAGGCCGGCGCTTATTGTCCTTGATATTCTTATGCCCGGCATGGATGGTTCTGAAACGGCTGCCGTTCTCCACGGAGACGAGAGGACCAAAGATATCCCAATTCTGTTTTTGACATGTCTCTATACCAAGAGAGAAGAACAGGTGGAGGGGCATGAGATCGGCCGAAATTTCTTTCTGGCAAAACCTTATGACCCTAAAGAACTTTTGGATGAGATTCACCGGTTGATCGGGCCTCGATAGACAAAAACCATGGCTACCGAAAATTTTCTCTCTCCCGTATTTGTGGACGCCTTTGACCTGGATGATGCCTGGTTTCAGACGCTGTCGGCCATCCTGGAAAAAGGCCGTGTGTACACCATCACCCGCGGCAGCTACAAAGGCGCCAAGCGCCTGGAATTCGATTACGTTGTGGTTCGGGTGCGCAAACCATCGCATCAAATCATCCCCATCATCCCCGAAGGCCTGAACATACCGGCTCCGACGGACATGGATTATATCCAGGGGTATCTTTCGTATTTGTTGACCGGAGCCAAAACGGAGACAGAAGATTATACCTACGGCGAACGGCTGGTGGATCCCAAGGTGCGCATTGCCGAGAGCAAGGACGGCAGGCAGATGTTCCGGGAGTTGCCTCTCGGCGTCAACCAGATCGATGAAGTCATCAGGATGTACAAAGAAGAGGGTTTCGGCACAAACCAGGCAGTTATGGAGATCGGCATGCCGTCGGACATTAAGCTCCAGGATCCGCCTTGCCTGAGACTGATCGATACGAAGATAAGAGACCATAAGCTCCACTTTTGTCTTTATTTTCGCTCCTGGGATCTGTGGGGCGGTTTTCCTTCGAATCTCGGAGGCCTGCAGCTTGTTAAGCAGTATATGGCCGAGATGATCGGCGTCGAGGACGGAGAGATTGTCGCCGCTTCCAAGGGTTTGCATCTCTATGATTATTCCTGGGAGGTGGCGAAGATCCGCACGAAAAAGACCGACAAGGTCATCGCATAATTCTTTTGTCCCTTGCAGGGCCGGCAGACGTTTTGAGCCGGGGCAGGACGGTATTCTGTTCTGTTATCAAGCGTCTAAGGGAAAACCATGGAACAGCCGACGTTGTTATTCGACAAAGCCCTGATTTTCAGGCACATCCCGCTTTTTTCCGGATTAAATCCTTTTGAACGGCGCATGGTCTTCGATGCCTTGGAAATCGTTGACTACAAGGCGGGCGAGATTATTTACCGTCAGGGAGACCCGCCGGATGCTTTTTACTGTATTATCTCCGGAAGGGTGGAGGTATTTGTCGAGAAAGAGGATCGTTCCGATACGCTCGAGCATATTCACAGGGGAAAATATTTCGGGTTTATTTCCCTTTTGACGGGTGAACCGCATTCGGTCAGCGCCCGGGCCGTCAATGATACAGTGATGGCCCGCATCCCCGGAGCCAAATTCAAGCAGATTCTTTACAGGATTCCGAGACTGGCGATCGATTTGAGTCAAATGCTGTCCCGGCGGCTCAAGCGCCGTGACCTTCATCCAAAGGCCATCTTTGAGAGCACGGTCGTTTCTTTTTTCGGAGGACCTCAGACAAAAGACGATACGGCTCTTTATGCCCTTAATCTAGCAATAGGCCTTAAGACGGAGACGGCAAAAAAGGTTGTGCTCGTGGATTTCTCTGGAGGAAATTCACTCATCGCCCGGGTTCTGGGGGCACAGGGCACAGTCTTGCCGAAAGACCTCGCGTATCATCCGACAAAAGCCCTCGATTTCATTCTTCATACGCAAGCAGGCATCGATATCCTGTTTACCGAAGCCAAGGCGCCCGCCGCGACGGACACAGCCGCTTTTATCTCTCTTGTGACCATGCTTGTTAATGATTATCATTTTTGCCTTGTCCATCTGCCGCACGACTTCGGTCCGCAGGTGTTTAAGATTCTGGCGCAGTCTGATATCGTCCATCTGGTGATGATCCCGGCGGCGGACGCCCTTAAAAAGATGTCGCGGCTTCTGGATATGACGGGTTTGTTGCGTGAGAACTCATTTAAGAAGAAGATGCGTCTTCTGGTCGTCGAAGAGAGAGAGGAGAATGGCAAAAGCAGGAAACTTTTCTTGAATCTGGAAGAATCGATTTTTCATCTTCCTGTTTATGCCACGCTTCCTTCCCAGGATGTGGAACGTCCCATTCTTGTCCCGGACCACCCCCTTGATCCTTATAGCCGCGTGATCCGCCGGGTCGCCAGACAGATGGGAGAGGTGCTCGTGGGGTTGGCTCTCGGCAGCGGTTCGGCCATGGGTCTGGCCCACATCGGCGTTCTGCAGGTGATCGAAGAGGAAGGGATTCCTGTTGACATGGTCTCCGGTTCAAGCATCGGCGCCATGTTTGGCGCTTTCTGGGCGGCTGGTTATTCTGCCGGAGAGATCCAGACGATCGTCCTGAAGAACAATAAGAAGTCCTATCTGTTCGGGTTCGATGATTTGATGGTGCCTCTGCGGGGGCTGATCCGCGGCCGTCATGTGAGGTCTTTTTTAAAAAGGTATCTGGGCCACAAGACATTTTACGATCTGAAGATGCCTTTTAAGATTGTGGCCTGTGATTGCCGCTCGATGAAGCAGACGGTCTTTGATTCGGGCAGGCTTGTTGATGCGATCGTGGCCAGTATTTCCATCCCGGGCGTGTTTGCGCCCCATGCGATAGGGGGAAGGTTTTATATCGACGGAGGTATCCTGGACCCTTTGCCGACGGATGTTCTGGTCGAAGCGGGAGCCAAAAAGATCATCGCCGTCAACGTCCTGCCGAGCCCCGAAGAGATTGAAAGGACTTATGATCTCATACAGAAGAGACGGGTCAAGCCTGATTTCAAGAAGCAGGGTGTTTGGCGTTATCCGTGGTTTTTTTTCAGGTATCGTTTCCATGAATGGCTGGACCCCAATATATTCGGCATTATCGTTTCAACCGTGCAATCTATGGAATATCTGTTGGCGCAAGTCAGCTCCTTGAGCCAGTCTGATGTCGTCCTCCATCCGGATATGACAGGGATTTCGTGGTCATGTTTTGAACATGCCGAAGAACTAATCAGCAGAGGCAGACAGGAAGCGCGCCGTTGTCTTTCCCGGATCCAATCTTTGACCAAGCGATCCGAATAGCCATTCGGTCTTATCGTCTCATGAATATATTGACATCCCGGGGCACTTTAGGTAAAATATTGACTTCAAATATGCCTTAAGTGCTTGACGTAACTGTTTTAATACGAACGGGTAAAGCGTTTGTTGAGAATATGAAAAAAAACGGAAAGATCGTTGTTCTTGGAGACGGAGGGGGGGGCACGACTCTTTCTATTTTGCTCTGCCGCAAAGGGTTTGCCGTCACGCTATGGAGCCCTTTCGATGATTATGCGCTTTATCTGGATCGCC
>CAZAYJ010000142.1:0-3987 GCA_964489335.1 uncultured Planctomycetia bacterium | reverse complement strand
CGCTTACCTCTTTGTCCACTGGAAGCGCTTACGGGCACCCTTCTGCCCATATTTCTTGCGCTCCTTGGCGCGCGGATCGCGTGTGAGAAAACCCCCTTTGCGCAGCGTATGACGGAACTCCGTGTCGATGCTGGCCAGCGCACGTGAGATGCCATGCCTTAAAGCCCCAGCCTGTCCGGTTAAACCGCCGCCGTTAACAATCGCCGTCACGTTGTATTTATTCTTGGTATTCGTGGCCTCAAACGGCTGATTGACGATGATGCGGTCCGTCTCCCTGGCGAAATAATCCTCGAAGGATCGTTTATTGACAACAATCCTCCCTTCGCCCTGGGTCAGACGAACCCTGGCGATGGCTTCCTTGCGTCTTCCGGTTGCTTTAGAAATAGATATTTCTGCGGACATATCAAACCTCTAATTTCACGAAATTCGTCTTTGTATAAGGATGATCAGAACCTGGGTAAACCCTGAGTTTCTTAAGCATGTCACGGCTCAAAGGGCCTGCCGGCAGCATCTTCCTGACGGCACTCCTAATGACCTCTGTCGGCTTGGTCGCCAGCATCACTTCCAGAGTCGTCCTCTTGAGACCGGCCGGATATCCCGAAAAATTGAGATATTGTTTCTCTTTAAGCTTCTTGCCGGTCACCTTGACCGCTTTGGCGTTGATGATGACGACATGGTCGCCAGTGTCAAAATTCGGGGTATATCTCGGCGTATGCTTGCCGCGGATAACTGAAGCCACTTTTGCCGAAAGCCGCCCCAGGACCTTGCCTTTGGCGTCGACCAAAAACCATTGTTTCTTGGATACGTCCGTATTGGACTTGTTTGCCATATAAGTTTTCATAAGGGTGAAAATATAACACAACCTCCTGACGATGTCAACATTTTTTTCTTCTGAAAAACCCCATCTCCTCCGGGACAAAAAGCCCCGCCATGGCCATGACCAAAAACACCAAGCACGCCCAGAAGGGCACGGTGGCCGGAAGCACCCGCTCTTGGCTTGTGGCAGACGGATTGATCAGAAGATAAGCAATCTCCGTCTCTCCGGCGACCTGCAGGCCGTAGCGGGCAGCAGCAAGCGAAAGATACCGAAGCCCCTCCCCATCGAGATCCTTGAACCAAAGTACGGTATGAGCATAAGCGATAGGGTCGAAATCTCGGAAAGGACGGACCTCTGCGAGCATCGCCGTGGACGTCGCGCGGTGGCTCAAGACGGCTACCATCCCTCCCGCATAGTCATAGTTTGAGAATACAATTTGCCGCTCGGAAGACAACTCTTTAACCATCCAGACGCACTGTCCGATCCACTTGGGATAATAGATCGTCGCCGCTTTGATGCCGGGATCGTCGGCATTAAACCCCGTCCAGATCATCGCCGGCGTTTCGCGGATCTTCCAGCTCCGCTCCTCCGGTTTTGGACCCCAATTATATTGCAGGCCGAAGACATGAAAAACCAGGATCATCCCGGCCACAGCCGTCACCTGGTAGGCCCGCGGCGCTTTCGCCATGAAACGCGTCGCCATCTCGTTAACCGCAAGAGCGGCATAGAAAGACCACAGAAAAACACCCTGACCAGAAATGAGACGGTTGCGATGCGTCCAAAAAAGTGTAAACAGAACCGTGGCCAGCAGCATAAAAAAACGACAATCTTTCTTCCTGCGCCAGGCGAATACCATCCCCGGCACCACAAATACGACCAACGCCACCGGGATCGCCGTGTAATAAAAATCAGGCGGCCTGACAAGCCGGACATACGACAAATAACGGGCCTGATGATAGAGGATCGGGAAGCTTAAAATAAGGGTTACGGCAGCGATGCGCCAGATCATCTGGCGTTTCTGACGGTCCGTAAAGGCGTATAACAGAAGCGCCGTCAAAAACAGCCAAGGCACAAGACTGTGCGCATAGAAAGACATGGTCAACAGGACGCAGGCACGCAAAGGCCTGTCCTGCATCACGGCGCCGTAGCACAACAAGCCGAGGCCGAAAGCAATGCTGAAAGGTATATTATTGATGACTCCCGTGCAAAGCGACGTGGAGCTCAACGCAAAAAACAAGAACCAAAAAGCTGTCAAGGCACCAAGGGCGCGGCGGATCACCACCCAGCCGCAATAAAGAAACCAGGGATAAATCAGAACATCAGAAATCCTGGCAATACTGATCAAGTCGAGACCGGCACGATAAAGCACAAGCTGCAGGATATGCAAAAGAGGCGGATACACATGCGGCCGGCCGAAAGGGGCGTATTCCCAAAAAGCATGCCCCACCCATCCTCCCGCATCCCGGAACCCCTGCACTACGGAAAGATGATAGTAGCCGTCCAGAAAAAGCGGAAAACGGAACCAGTTGAAGGCCTGGAACATGACGACAGCCAGAAAAATAATGGCCGCATAAAAATCCCATCGCGGGACAGCCAAAGACTTCGTCAGAGACCACCTCTCTTCATGCATAGCGCACACTCCTGAGATATAACCCACGCGCCGGGGCGCAGAAACCGGCATGCCGCCGGTCACGGCGTTTCAAAATGCCTCCCATCGCGTCCGGCGCCAGACGGCCGCGGCCGATATCGATCAGTGTCCCGACGATGTTACGGACCATACCGCGCAAGAATCCGGACGCGTCGATGTCGACAATAATCAGATCCATATGTCTCAAAAACGGCAGAGAATCCTCCCCTTTTCTTCGATACACCCGGATCTTCTCGATACGAGTCACGGATTTCCGGGGAGCCTTGTCTGATGCCTGAAATGAAGAAAAATCATGCCGGCCTACAAGGCAACGCGCGGCCCGGCGCATCAAGGAGACGCTCAAAGGATACTTAACCGCAAAGGCAAACCGGTCCAGAAAAACGGACTTCTCGCAAGCCGGCACGATGACATAACGATAAGATTTGGATGTGGCGGAAAACCGCGCATGAAAGCGCGGATCCTCCTCTTGGACACCTGCTACACCGATATCCTGCGGAAGATAGCGATCCAGAGCCCGACAAAGCCGGTCTACCGGGATCGTTGACGTCGTTGCAAAATGCGCTGTTTGGGCGACAGCATGAACACCCGCATCCGTCCGGCCTGAACCCGTCAGCCGGACCTGATGGCCAACGATCCTCTCAAGAGCCTTTTCCACCTCTTCCTGGATCGTCAGCAGTTTCTTAGACCGGCCGACGACGGAAAGCCGACGGCTGGTCTGCCGCTGCCAACCGGCATAACGCGTTCCGTCGTATTGAAGAACAAGCTTGATCGTACGCATGGAAATCCCGCGGACTCGCCTCTGGACATCGGGATAAAAAAACCGGTCAACCTGTCTGCCGGTTAACCGGTTATTGCGTTAACTGGCTGACAGGCTAACCGGCTCACTGGATAATCAACAAACTTTATTTCTTAATCAACAACTCCGCAATCTGGACGGCATTGGTCGCCGCACCCTTGCGCAGGTTGTCGGCAACCACCCACATCCACATCCCCTTATCATTGTAAGGATCTTTGCGGATGCGCCCAACAAACACTTCGTCTCTACCCTCCGCGTTGACAGGCAAAGGATACACACAGCTCTTGGCATCGTCCAGAACGACGATGCCCGGAGACGATGCGAGCGCCTTTCTGACTTCATCTATGTCGACAGGTTTCCTGGTTTCGATATAGATCGACTCACTATGACCTGTCCTGACGGGGACGCGCACCGTTGTCGCCGACACCATGATCTTGTCAGAATGCATGATCTTGTGGGTCTCTTTAATCATCTTCCACTCTTCGGAAGTATAATCGCATTCCGCGAAACCGCCGATATGCGGAAAGATATTAAAAGCGATTCTCTGCGGCATGGCCTCCGGCTTGGATTCCACGCCCGAAAGGATAGCTTTGGTCTGCTCAAAAAGCTCTGCGACCGCCTTGCTGCCGGCGCCGGAAGCGGCCTGATACGTCGAAACGATCACCCGCCTGATCTTGTAAAGCCTGTGCACAGCTGCCCGCGCCACCACCATCTGGATCGTCGAGC
>CAZAYJ010000141.1:0-3996 GCA_964489335.1 uncultured Planctomycetia bacterium | reverse complement strand
CTCCTGGCGTGGCTTGTTCTGCGTTTCTCCGCCCTCCTGATCCCCGTCCTGGGAAAATCGGGGATTAAGGCCATCTCAAAGATCAGCTATATTTTCCTGGCCGCCATAGGCGTCATGATCATCCGCCTCGGGGTTACAGGCTTCATTTATTCGCTCAAATAGGCATGATACCTAACGTTGTCACGTTTATTCTGGCGGGAGGCAAGGGTGAACGGCTTTTCCCGCTCACCAAAGACCGCGCCAAGCCCGCCGTCCCGTTCGGCGGCGTATACCGCATCATCGACATCACGCTCTCCAATTGCATCAACTCTGGCCTGCGCAAGATCCATACGCTCATTCAGTATAAGTCCATCTCGCTTCAGCGCCATCTGCGTCTGGGGTGGAATTTCTTCAACAACGAGGTAGACGAATACATCGACGTGATTCCGGCACAGCAGAGGGTCGGCTACAGCTGGTATCTGGGAACAGCCGACGCAATCTATCAGAACATTTACACGATCGAGCAGGAAAAACCGGACTTCGTCGTGATCCTGGCCGGCGACCACATCTACAAGATGAACTATGCCCGCATGATCGACTTCCATCGCGCCAACGACGCGGACATGACCGTCGCTGTCGTCGAACTCCCTAAAGAATTATCTTCCGGGCTTGGCGTCATCCAGACAGACCTTACCGCCCGCGTCCTAGGTTTCCAGGAAAAACCTAAGGTCCCGAAAACAATTCCGGGCAAAGATGCAATGATCTACGCCTCCATGGGGATATATCTCTTCAAACGTGATATCCTGGAAGAAGAGCTTATTGACGACGCACGCAAAGATACATCTCACGATTTCGGCAAGGACATCATCCCGCAGATGCTCAAGAAAGGCAGAAGGGTCTTCGCATACCATTTTCAGGACGAAAATAAAAAAGAATCTCTTTACTGGAGAGACATCGGGACCCTGGACGCCTATTACGAAGCCAATATGGATCTGGTTGAGGTAACACCGATCTTCAACCTCTACGACAAGGCCTGGCCGATACGCACCTACCAGGAACAGTTCCCACCGGCCAAGACAGTCTTTGCCGGAGAAGAGAACCCCGACCGCATGGGACTGATCCTGGACTCCCTGGTTTCTGGCGGCTGCATCGTCTCAGGGGGCCGCGTCCAGCGGTCGATCTTATCTCCCAACGTACGCGTCAACAGTTACAGCGAAGTCCATGACTCGATTCTGCTGGAAGGCGTCAATGTCGGCCGGTATGCTAAAATCCGCCGGGCGATCATCGACAAAGACATCAATATCCCGCCGGGAACGATCATCGGCTACGATCACCAGAAGGACAAAAAACGCTTTACGATCTCCGACAACGGAATTGTCGTTGTCGCCAAAGGCACAGAGATTAAATAACGACGCAATTTATGGAACGACGCGAACAAAAGTAGCTTTCTAAAATTTATCCCGACATCTGCCTCTTCAGGAGGGCTGCCGGGACAAACAAGACAAGACACATGATCAGAAAAGCAGGGATTGGAGACGCCAAGACCATCCAAAAACTCATCAATGCCTTTGCCAGCCAGGACTTGATGCTGCCCAGGTCCCTTAATGAGATCTTCGAAAACATACGCGATTTCTGGGTTGCTCTGGACAACGGCCGCGTCGTCGGCTGCGGTGCCCTGCACATCGTCGGCTGGGATAACATGGCAGAAATCAAGTCTCTGGCCGTCAACAAAAAATTCCAAAAAAAAGGATTCGGCACGCTTTTGATGCGTTCTCTGCTTGAAGAGGCCGCCGGACTGGAAATCCAAAAAGTTTTTGCATTGTCCTATCAGCCGAAATTTTTCAAAAAATTCGGTTTCAGGACCGTCCCGAAATCAAAATTGCCTCACAAAATCTGGGCCGAATGCTGCCATTGCCCCAAATTCCCAAATTGCGGAGAGATTGCCCTAGTTAAAACGATCAGATAGCACGGGACAACACAAGAAAGGAATGCGCTCATGGATTACCTGTTTAATGAACAACAAATCATGATCCGCGACCTCTGTCGTCAGATCGCGCAGGAAAAGATTGCGCCAGTGGCCGCCGAATACGACAAAACAGAAGAATTCCCTTGGCCTATCGTTAAGCTGCTGGCCCAGGCAGATCTCTTTGGTGTCTCCATCCCCGTCGAATACGGCGGATTGGGGGGAGGAGTATTGGAAACCTGCATCGCGACCGAGGAGCTGTCTCGTGCCTGCGGCGGCATCACGTTGTGCTTCGCGGCGTCTTATCTCGGCCTTGATCCCATCCTTTTGTTCGGCAACGATGAGCAGAAGAAAAAATATCTGCCGGATCTCGCCGCGGGGAAAAAACTCGCCGCTTTCGCCGTCACGGAACCTGCCGCGGGCTCGGACGCCAGCGCCATACAGACGACAGCAAAAAAGAAAGGCGACCATTACGTCTTAAACGGCATGAAGCACTTCATCACCAACGGCGGCGATGCCGACACCTACGTTGTCATTGCCATGACCGACAAGACCAAGGGGGCCCGCGGAGCCACGGCCTTTATCCTGGAAAAGGGAATGAAAGGTTTTACCTTCGGCAAGAAGGAAGATAAGCTCGGTATCCGTGCCTCTTCGACACGCGAATTAATTTTTACGGACTGTGAAGTACCCAAAGAAAACGTCCTGGGTAAAGAAGGGATGGGCTTCATCGTCACGATGAAGACATTCGACGTCTCCCGACCCGGCGTCGCCTCCCAGGCCCTCGGCATCGCAGCCGGCGCCCTCGAATCCGCCGTCAAATATTCCAAAGAAAGAATACAGTTCGGCAAACCGATCTCCAGTTTCCAGGGCATCCAATGGATGCTGGCGGATATGGCGACACAGGTGGAAGCGGCGCGCGCCCTGATCTATGCGACGGCGCGGATGATCGATTCCGGCGCCAAAGACGTCTCCAAATATTCCGCTATGGCCAAGCTTTTCGCATCGGACGTGGCGATGAAAGTCACGACCGACGCCGTGCAGATCTTCGGCGGCTACGGCTATATTAAAGAATACCCTGCGGAAAAAAGGATGCGCGATGCCAAAATCACGCAGATCTATGAAGGAACGAACCAGATCCAGCGCAACATCATAGCCTTGCAACTGATCAAAGAAATGGCAAAGAGCTAAACAACAGCTTGCCCTTTCCTGATGACAGCCATATGTGTCCGGCTGCACATGTCCCAAGGACAAAGAAGTATCAGTTGAAAGACACCAAGCTTTGCAGTAAACTAAAACATACTTTTTGCCCGCAACGGGGCACATCCCGTTGTAGCTAAATAACCACAACCGGCAACCCATGAACATTATCATCTGTATTAAACAGGTCCCGGACACGGCGGATGTCAAAATCAACCCTGAAACCAACACGCTCGTGCGCGAAGGGGTCCAATCCATCATCAATCCTTTCGACATGTACGCCATCGAAGAAGGCCTGCGACTTAAAGAACAGTTCAACGGCAAGACGACGGTTGTCACGATGGGGCCGCCGCAGGCGGAAAGCGCCCTGCGCGAGGCGATCTCCATGGGCGTCGACGAGGCCGTGCTCATCTGCGACAGGGCCTTTGCTGGCTCGGACACTTTGGCCACGAGCTATACGTTGGCGGCAGCAATCAAGAAGCTCGGCGATTTCTCCATCATCCTTTGCGGCAAGCAGGCTTCCGACGGTGACACGGCCCAAGTCGGACCCGGTATCTCGACACATCTTGATATCCCGCAGGTCACTTACGTCAAAAAGATCGAATCCATAAAAAACGGCGTTGCCGTCGTCGAACGTATGACGGAAGAAGGCTACGATGTCGTCGAAACACCCCTGCCGTGTCTCCTGACCGTCGTCAAAGAAATCAACGAGCCACGCACGCCGTCCCTCAAAGGAAAGATGCGCGCCAAGAGCGCCAAGATCCAGCTTTTAAGTGCGCAGATGATCGATTGTGAAGCCGATCGGCTTGGACTCAAGGGTTCCCCGACGCAGGTCGTCAAGATTTTTTCGCCGGAAC
>CAZAYJ010000140.1:0-4036 GCA_964489335.1 uncultured Planctomycetia bacterium | reverse complement strand
GAAGAGGCGGGCCGGCGGCCGCATGTCCGTCGGACGATGACACCTCTTAAGATCCTTATTGTCCATGGTATCGGGAACTGCAAGGCAGGTTATTCTTCGGCATTGCAGAAGGGGCTGGCAAAAGAGTTTGCGTCCGAACTCGGCCGGATCCTTGGTTCCCGCCCCGCAGGAGATGATCAGCTTGTTTTTCATGAGGCGGTCTGGGAAGAGGTGCTTGCTGCCAGCGAAGGCAAGCTCAAGGCGATTCTTGAGAAAGAATTCAACCAAAGGCGCCGCCGGGATATTTATCGGCTCCTGAGGGATACCGGCCTCATCATCGTTCTGCTTGCCGTTCTGAAGTTCTTTTTCGTCCACCTCCTCGTCGCCGCGCTGATCTTGACCGCGATCGTCTTTTTTGTGTCCCACATAGCGCAGGTGTTGTATAAACTTCGCACCGCTTTTGCCGCCGAGTCCATCTGCGACATCGTCGCCTACCGCAACAAGATCAATTACCGCGAGATCCACAATTGCCTGCAAGAAGGTATTCGCCGTCTCTGCACACGCGCCGGGGCGACAACAGCGCCTGAAGCCGTCACGTTCATCGCCCATAGTCTGGGCACGGTCATCGTATCGGACTTTATCTACGACGCACAGGAGGGCTTGAACAACAGGTCGAAAGATTTCCGTTGCGTCAACTTTTTCACTCTCGGCTCTCCCCTGACATTGTTCTCTCTGCAGTGCGGTCCCGATGGTTTTTCCAAACCAATCACAATCGAAGATGAAAACGGCCGGTGGGTCAACATCCTCGATCCCGACGACCCGATCGGCTATAAGCTTAAAGGTTTAAACGACGCCTATGATAAGGCGGTAGCCGCAGACTGTGAAATCAATACAGGGGGCTTCGGCATCTCTCATCTGAAATACTGGGACAACCGGATGGTGCAGAGGATGATGGCGCGCAAGCTCGCGATCGACTGGGCGAGCACAAACGGCCTGATTGACAAAGAGAAGTCCATAGCGTTGTATCGCGCCTATGACGCAGAGATTAACGCGGCCTGACAGGGCGCATCCGGTGCCAAACAGGTTCCTATCTTATTATTTGCCAAGATGTATCGGTATTCTCATCGGCTTTGAGAATTGGCTTGGCTCGACCCGTTCTTTTTGCTACAGTGGACAAAAGGCGGTAAGACAGGCGATAGTCGACTTTTTTGAAGACCGCTCCTTGCCTAAGCACTCGCAGGCTTGGAGTTTATTTTGCGGTCCATCTGCTATTCTGATATGTCGGGGTGCGATGGGGCCAGGCATAAGGAAAGGTCGCTTTCTTATCCGATAAGTTGGGTAACCACATAGTGAAGGGCCTAATCCCCTCAGAGACGGAAGGTTAAGGGAAATAAACGTTATTCCTCGCGTACACATCTTGACAATTTATGTCTGCATCCAGCCTTCGCTCGATCCGGCCTCGGCCTACGGCCAGGCCTGGGCCAGGTTCAGGCGGGCAGCCATAAAATCTCGAGATACGCTGGGAGTTAATTTCGCCAGAGGCGAAATTAAGGAGTCCTCGGATGAAAAAAATCATTCTCGCTTTGTTCCTGGCGTTTGTCTTCCTTGCGCAGGGTCACGCGCAGAGTTCTGAGCAGACGTTCGATCCCCGGGCCAAGCTGGAAGCACTAAAAGACCAGCTTGAGGCGGTGGCCGGTATCCTCGCCGAAGAGGCGGACACGGCATCGGACAGACTCTCTGAAGGCGATATCCGCGAAGACGAGGCGCGCAGTGTTCTTTCGGACCTCTGCGGCGCTTTGTCCTATAGCGTGGATTGCGCCTATGTCGATGAAAAGGGCGTGATGCGATATATTGAACCCGAGGCCTACCGTATGTACGAAGGTAAGGATATCAGTGGCCAGCCCCAGTTTGTCAAGGCCAAGACGTCCGGCCACGCCGTTTTCAGCAAGGTTTTCCGCGCGGTCGAAGGTTTTGACGCCCTGGATTACGAGTCCCCCGTTGAAGACGAAGCTGGCCACAAAAAAGGGACTATCAGCGTCCTGATGAAACCCGCGGATTTCATCGAGCTGGCCCTGGGGCCGGAGATGAAGGATGTGACGTATGAAGTGATGGTCTTGCAGACGGACGGATTGATTCTTTTTTCCGATGAGGATGAGATCGGTCATAATGTTTTCGTAGACGCGGTGTATCAGGGGTTTCCGTCGCTCCTGGAGCTTTGCCGCCGCGTCGTCAGGGACCCTGACGGGGAAGGCGTCTATACGTTTATGGCCAGGCAATCGCAGAAACCCAAAGAGAAAAAGGCCTACTGGACGACGGTCGAGGTCGGCGAGAATGCGTGGCGCCTGCTCTTGATTGTGGAATAGCAGAAATTCCGGGGAGGCGAAAGAGAATATCCGTTATGCTGAAGACTTCCGCATGGATGTTTATTTTGTTTTTGGTCCTGGCTGTTACCGGAACAGCCGGCGCAGGAGAAGTTCTTGAGAAGCCGGCGATCTATCTTTATCCCGGCGTGGAAACGGACGTGCATGTGACCTTGGAGGTCAAAGGCGCCGTTTTCCAGGCAGAGCCTGCTTATAACAACGGATGGTTTGTTCATGTCACCCGCAAAGGTACCATCAATAATGAGCGCGATTATCTTTATTATGAGGCCGTGCTGGATGAGCCTCTTGTTTTTGTGCCGGGTAGCTGGGTTGTTAAAAGAGAGGACCTTCAGGCGTGGTTCGACGATCACCTGGCGGATCTGGGCCTGAATGTTCTTGAGATCCATGACTTCAAGGAATACTGGCTTAACAGATTGACACAAGGCGCTTATTATGAGATCGCGCTGGTTTCGCAGGATTTTCTCAACGAGAACGCCAAGCTTGTGATCATGCCGGTTCCGGACACTGTCATCCGTTGTCTTCTGTATTTTATCCCTCTCAAGGAAACCAGAAAGTATGTGCCGCCGGAGATCTGCACGCCCCGGCGCAGGGGGTTTACGGTCATCGAATGGGGCGGTGTTCTGGCCGAGGAAAACGCCGATCGGGTGCGGTAGGCAGGAAACAATGAAAAATGAAAAATTTAAAAGGGCACAAAGACGGACATGGCCTCGTTTTCGCGCGGGTTTTTGTCTTTTTTATCTGCTCATTTTTAATTTTTCACTGTTAATCGTTTCCTCTGTCCTTCGCGGAGAAGAAACAAAGGAAGCGGAATTCGTGGTGAAGAACGGCTATCATTTCGGGACGTGCGCAGGGTATTGCAATGCCGAGCTGACCATTGAGGGGCGGAAAGTCATCTTCAAGAAATTCAGCCAGCCGCCGGATTCCCGCTATCCGCTTGTCGAGTCGACGCGTTACCTTAAGCCTTTCGAATACAATATCCTCAAGAACCTCCTGGAAGCGGCTGAATTCGATGCCGCGCAGGAAAAATACGGATGTCCGGACTGTTACGATCAGGGGATCGAATGGCTGGAGGTGACGACGCCCAGGGTGGAACAGAGGATCGAGATGGATTTCAATTCCACACCGCTTCCTGTCGAGAGTCTTTTGAATTTTTTGAGGAGGCTGCGCGCCGAACTCGATGGAAGCAATCGTTAGCCAGGAGGCGGACAAATATCTTGATTCGTTTCGCCGGCATTGGTAGAGTAGAAAGACAAACATGATAAACACGTCTTTACCGCTAATCCTGGTCGCGGGCATCATCATTTTCCTGGGGTTGGTCTTCGGCGAGGTGGCGGTCCGTCTCAAGCTTCCGAGGATTACAGGATATATTTTTGCCGGCATCCTCCTCAATCCGGGCCTGACGAACATTGTTCCCCAGAGTTTTATCCGTCACGCCCAGGTCGTGACCGATGTGGCCTTGAGTTTTATCACATTTTCCATCGGCGGTACGCTTTTTTATCCCCGCGTCAAAAGTCTCGGCAAGAGTATCCTTTTCATCACGCTTTTTGAGGCGGAGTGCGCTTTTTTTCTGGTGATCATAGGGATGGCCGTCATGGGGCCGCTGTTGATGAAATCGGCCGCGGGCGCAGGGAACCTCTGGACGTATCTGCCGTTTGCCTTGTTGATGGGCGCCCTGG
>CAZAYJ010000139.1:0-4053 GCA_964489335.1 uncultured Planctomycetia bacterium | reverse complement strand
TTAATGCCCGTTCCTTTGCCTGTTACAGAGGATGCGGATTTCTTGAGGAAGGCGGCTGTGATAGCGCTGGCAGATGTGGTGTTGCCGATACCCATTTCTCCTGTTCCCGCAATGTCGAGCCCTTTTTTATATTCCGTATTCAGGAGGTTAATGCCTGCTTCTATGGCACGAACACATTCTCTGCGGGTCATGGCAGGTCCTCGTGCCATGTTTTTTGTTCCGTAGTTGATCTTTTCGATGGCGAGGCCCGGCCGGGGCTCAAGATCAACGGCAACCCCGAGATCGGCAATCACCACACGCGCGCCTGCGTGTCTGGCCAAGACATTGATGGCTGCGCCACCATCGAGAAAGTTGGCAACCATCTGAGCCGTGACTTCTTTCGGGAATGCACTGATGCCTTCTTCGGTTACGCCGTGGTCCGCCGCGAACGTAAAAATCGTCTTGCGGGAAAGCCCTGCCGTATTTGTATCTCTGATGGCGATAATCCGGCAGGCCAGGTCTTCTATCCTCCCAAGACTGCCCTGGGGTTTGGTGAGGGTGTCGAGATGTTTTTGGGCCGTCAGCAGGAGATCTTTTTTGACGCCCTGGATGCTATAAAGAGTGCTTTTTAGTTTTTCCATTTTTTTTGATGGCGCAAGGGATACCTGAGACGATCAGGTAAACGTCGTGAGATTCATGGGCCAGGGATTGATGGATACGGCCTGCCATGTCCCTGAAATCCCTGCCGAGTTTATGCTCGGGGACAATGCCTGATCCGACTTCGTTGGAAACGATGATCAGATGAGCCCTTCCTTTTTTTATGCACGAGACCATTTTATTGATTTCATTCTGTATTTTATCTTCGCTGCATCCTTTCAGAAGGAGATTTGAGAGCCAAAGAGTCAGACAATCCAGGAGGATATAATCAAAATCATTATTTATCTTCGCAATCAAGCCTGCCAGATTTTCGGTTTCTTCAAAGGTCTTCCAACTCGCCGGGCGTGACGAGCGGTGCTGCGCTATGCGTTGTTTCATCTCTTCGTCTGCCGGTACGCAGGTTGCCACAAACGCGGTTTTTTTGTTTTTTTTGGACGCAAGGCCTGCGGCAAAACGGCTTTTGCCGCTTCTGGCTCCGCCAAGGACTAAAACGAGCTTACCCATTGAGATGCCCTCGTTCATTGAAAGAGACAAGTTTGAGTCTTCCATGACCATGTTCAATAACACTGATACTGGCAGAGGCGGGAATATATCTCCAGAAATCTTTCGATCTTTTTATAGACGAACACAGGATACCGATGACCCCGCCATGACAGACGACGGCCACGTTGGCATTAGGATTGTTTTTTAGGATGTGTTTGAAGGCACCCAGAATTCTTTGCTTGAATTTTTTCATATCTTCTCCGCCGGGTGGCGATATGGAAAAAGGATCTTTGAGCCATTGCCTGTAGAGGTTGTTGTATTTTTTGAGGATCTCGGCATGAGTGAGGCCTTCGAAGAGACCGAAATGGATTTCTCTCAATTTCGTGAAAGGTTCTATTTTAACGTTTTTGAAAGCGATCTTTGCTGTCTGCATCGCCCGCTTCCTGTCACTGCTATAGACGCGGGAGATGTTTTCATTTTTGAACTTAGCTTGAAGCCTGCGAGCTTGCCGTCGTCCCTGTGGATTTAAGGGGATGTCGCGGGCCCCGCAGTATTTTTTTTGCTGGTTCCAGCTTGTGACACCATGGCGTATGAATATCAATTTCGTGGACAAAGTTGTTCCCGCGGCACTAGAACAATGTAAGGTTTTTGTGAAATGGGGTTTTTACGCACGACAACCACAGTTTTATAGACAGTTTCAATGTTTTGATATGTCAGGATATCTTCTGGCGTGCCAGTTTGAAAAATGCGTCCTTCGCGCAGCAGGATCAGGCGGTCGCAGTACTCGCTGGCTAGATTAAGATCGTGGATGACCATGACAATCGTTACGCAGTGGCGGCGGTTGAGCATCCGTAGTAAATCTAGGAATTGTACTTGGTGGCCGATGTCTAAGTGGGACGTAGGTTCATCCAGCAGGATCAGTTCGGTTTTTTGGGCCAATGCCCGTGCCAGGATGACGCGTTGGTATTCTCCGGCGCTTAACGTCTGAATTTCTCTTTCGGCTAACTCTAAGACATCTGTGAGGCGCATGGCTTCGACAATTGCATCCTTATCGTTTTGGTTTTCCGGTTCAAGGCGCCTGAGATACGGGATGCGGCCCATGGCGACGATTTCGCGACTCGAAAACGAAAATTCTGTTGGCGTTTCCTGGCCAACGAAGGCGACTTTCCGGCAGAATTCCTTTAAGGGGAATGTCCGGATATTTCTGTTTTCCAGGAGCACCTCTCCTTTTTCAGGGTGCAGGATGCGGCTGATGAGCCGCAGGAGCGTGGATTTCCCTGAACCGTTTGGGCCGATGATGCCGACGGTTTCACCCTTGCGGATAGAAAAAGAGGCGTCGTGGATGACCGGGATATGGGTGTATCCGCCGCAGAGGTTTCGGGCAGCGATCAGTTCGCTCATGGCTTGGATTTTCCTGTTTGTTTTGTTCTAAAAACGACCAGAAAGATCGGGGCGCCGATAATGGCCGTTACGATACCGATAGGGATTTCCATAGGTGCTGCGATACTTCTGGAAATAAGGTCACAACTGATCATAAATACGGATGCGGTCAGACATGTCTTGGGGATAAGGATCTTGTGGTTTGGGCCTGTCCAGAACCGCGTAGCATGGGGTATGATGAGGCCGACAAATCCAATGATTCCACAGATAGAGACGAGACTCGCAGTCATGATAGCCGTTACAAAAAAAAGAACGATCTTGACGTTTTCTGTGTTGACCCCCACATGGGTTGCGTTTTCTTCTCCCAAGCAGAGGGCATTCAGGTCTTGGGCGAAGATATAGGCGCAAATGATTCCGGAGGCCACGATGATTGTTACGATGGCAAGGAGGAGCGGGTCGGATACCTGGAGACTGCCCCATAACCACCACATGAGTCCATGGAGGGCTTCGTTGGGCGAGGTAGATATGAGAAAAACGATTATTCCTGAAAGGGCAATAGAGATGATGACGCCGTTAAGGATGAGTGCTTGGACGGGCATGCGGTTTCCGATGCGGCTGAGCTGCAGCACACAGAGGGTCGCGGCGATCGCGCCCAAAAAAGCGCACAATGGCAAACAGACAGAACTAACGCCGATGATGGCGGCGGCGACGGCGCCTAATCCTGCGCCGCTGGATGTGCCTAAGAGGTAGGGTTCGGCCAGCGGATTTCTCAAGATAGCCTGGAGAATGATGCCTGCGACGGCTAGGCCGCTGCCTGTCACAACTGCCAGAAGAATGCGCCAGAGACGGATGAACAGGATTAGGCGATATTCAGGGGATAAAAGTTGAGGCCAGCTAAGCGGTACGGCACCTGTGGAGAGCCCCAGGAAGACCATGGCACCGCAGATGCCTGCAAGGACGGTGATTTTAATTTTTAGAGGATATTTCATCTGGATAAAGTCTTTTGCAAATATCTTCTAAGGCTTCCACGGCGCGGGGGCCGCATCTTAGAAGAATATTGGGGTCGATGTCACCGTAAATGCGGTTGGTAGAGACAGCTGAAACCTTTTGCCAACCCAACCGATTGCGGATTGTTTCGCAGGCCTGAACAGGTCGCATATAGGCCAGGATGATACAATCAGGATTTTTTGTAATGACAAATTCAGGGCTGACGATACCGTAAGGCCTGGAGATAGTTCCTGCAATATTCTCTCCCCCGGCCAGCGTAATCAGCTCATCAAGAAATGAAGTCCGGCCCGCTGTGATCAAAGGATCATGCCAGATTTCAATGAATACCTTTTGTTTTCTTTTATCAACCTTGCGTGCAGTTCTGGCCCGGACAGACTCGATGCGTTTTTTCATTTCTGCGATGAGCATTTGCCCAGCTGTCTCTTTGTGGGTATATCCGGCGATAGCGGAGATGGACGAAAAAAGTTCTTCAAAATTCTTCGGATCGCTGACGTAGACATTGAATCCTAACTGACGGAGTTTATGGACCGTTTCAGCTTGTTCGAG
>CAZAYJ010000138.1:0-4089 GCA_964489335.1 uncultured Planctomycetia bacterium | reverse complement strand
AGGGTAAAGGCGGTCTCAGCGCAGGAGGATATCTGTAATGTTTTTGGAAGCATTTTGTTGTTGAAGCATCGTCTCTTATCTCGCAAAGAAGAGAAACGTCGTCCCTGCAAGGACACAGTAGTAACCGAAGGCATGGAAGCGTCCGCTCAGGAGGGACTTTTTTAGAAGGAACATGGCCAAGATGCCGAAAGTGTATGCTGTGGCGACGCCTGTCGCTATGTCCAGAAGATGATATTCGGTGATCTTTGTCCAGTCGGTATCTTTGGTTTCCAGGAGAAGCGCCCCCAGGATTGCAGGAATGGATGCGAGGAAAGAAAAGCGAAAGGCTTCTCTAGGATCAACCTTTCTTGCTAAAAGCGTACAGATTGTCGCGCCGGACCTCGAGATGCCTGGCGTAATGGCGATCCCTTGGCTTATACCCATGAGAGCGCTGTCGGCATAATTCGGCAGGCGACCGCCTTTTTTGATGAAGCCCGTCGCCAGGATAAGGAGCCCGTTAACAATCAACAAAACACTGACCAGCGCAGGTGACGTAAAAAAGGATTCGAAGACTTTTTTGAATACCAGTCCGATAATCCCCGTAACTACGGTGGCGATGAGAATTCTCAGAATCAGCTTGGCGTCTTTGCATGCCGCAAGGATATCCTTGAAGAAGAAGGTCACCAGGGCTAGGAGCGTGCCGATGTGGAGGGATATGTCAAGGAAGACCAAATTCTGATGCAAGCCCAGCAAACGCTGGATGATGACTAGGTGCCCGGAACTGCTGACGGGCAGGAATTCTGTCATCCCCTGGATGGCCCCTAATAAGATGAGCTTAAGCATGATCGTCAGTCCGTTTCCCCGTGGAGTTATTCATATCGGATCTCGTCGAGATAGAAGGTGCATCCTTGCGGATTGCCGTCCAGGTTAGCCGCCCAGGCAAAACCGCCGATAATGTGGGACAGGTCTTTGCCTTTAAGGTCGATCGTGTATTGTTTCCATTGTGGCGTCAGGACGACAGGGCCGATGCCGGCGGTGTCGGAATCTGGGTAAGGACCTGTGATACCCCCCATTTTGAATTCTTCGATCCTTTCGCCTCCTTTTTCTCCTCTAGCCCAGAAGGTGAGACGGGAAACGCCTCTCAAGTTGACGCCGGCATGTTCCTTGCTTCCCCAGTTATTGGCCGGGTTTTGCCAGTACATTCCGGCCCACCGCGCGCCGCTGGAAGCCCTGTTCGAATAGCTGATCTTGATGCATGTGTTCCCAGAATAAACATTATCGGACCAGCCGTTGTCTAATGTCAGGTCTGCGTAGTCCCCCATCCAGCCCGATGGGATAAAGAAATTGCTGTTCGCGGCGTCTTTGTCAGAATAGACATAGAAGAGCTTGACGGCTCCGCCCTCCTGTCCCTGCGCGCCGGCTGGCACCGCTGCGGATCCCCAGAGAACCGTCAGTAACAGGACACAGAAACCGACGATTATTTTTTTATTCATTGTGCCTCCTCTTGTTAAATCTTTGCCTGTTTAATCAATTGGCGGTAATAGTCTAGGCATTTGGGACAGGCGCCCTGCCCTTCTTTCCATTCCGGATGATCGCGCCGGATCAGCTCTAGGAGATATTCCTCGGCCTTGACGTGCGTCAATGCCGTTTTTTCGTCAACTTGGCGGTTGCAGATGGGGCAAATGTAGTCTGAAGACGGTGCGACGTTCGTGTCCTTGGCGGCGCACTTATTGCAGAGCCCGGGATCTTTGGTGCTTTGCTCCAGACGCAGGACTGTTTTGAGGATACGGGCCCAGCGGCCTTCCAGCGGAACGTGGCATATACGGCATCGTTTCATAAAACCCCCTTGATTTTGCGATAATAAGGTTTTTACCTTTCGAAATCAACCCTGTGGCTACACAGGAAATTTCCGGCGGAAATTTCCAAGTGATTAGACGCAAGGGTAACATTTATTCCTTGTGGGCAGCGAGCAAGGCTAGCCAGGCCCTCATGGAAAAAATTTTCGAGTGTTTGAGCAAGGGGGTAGATATTTACCTCTTGCTTAAATTCGTCCTTTAATAAATTATTCCTTTGTTTTATAAAACGACGGTTGATGATCGATAAGCCGTTTGACATCGGCTTCTTCGACGAACCCCATAGAGACGGCGGCCTCGCCCAGGCGTTGCCCCGTCGTCCAGTGGTAATGCAGTGTTTCATTGAGCTGGACTTCGTTGAGCAGATGTGTTTCGAGCATAATCTGGCCGAGCGGCTTGGAGGCTTTAAGATGGGGGTGGTGTTTTCGGAGCTCCATGGAATATTCTTCTTGGAGATTTTTACGTTCATGCAGCCCCGTATCATTGACCCGGCGGTTAACCAGATAATTGCTCGTATGATATTTTTTGAGGAAGTTCTTGATCTCAAAAGCGACTTCAATGAGCTGAAAGATGGATGCGATCCCGAAATTGCGGTTGTTGACGATGGCAATGGATAACCCCATGAGCGCGATATCCGTTAAGCGTCCCGCCCTGTCCTTGGCTTTGATGTGTCCGTTCTGCCTGTCCTGGACGGAATAGTGCAGGGGGATGAGGCGGTCGAATTCGTTGATGCATTCCTGGGCGATGATTTCTTCTCTTTGCGGTGTCGTCACGTAAACGAAGTCATCTCCGCCGACATGGCCGACAAAATCGTCGCTGTTCCCGAATTTCTTGACCGCCGACGTCAGGATTTTTGCCGTCTGAAGGATGACGCGGTCTCCGGCGATGTAGCCGTATTTATCGTTGAATGATTTGAAATTATTGATGTCGACGTACGCGAAGGAAAACGATTTATTGTTGGTGATGCGGTCTTTCACAAATTTTTCGATGGATATGTTTCCAGGAAGCTTTGTCAGCGCGTTAGCGTGAAACTGGTGTGCGGCGCTGCGCAAGGACAAGGCAATACGGATTTCGAGGTCGATAGGGTCCGGCGGCTTGATCAGAAAATCATCGACTCCCTGCTCGATCTCAAGCAGATTGCGGCGCAGCTGTTTTTTTTCAATCAGGATAATGATGGGGATATATGAGGTGATAAAATCGTATTTAAGGACTTTACAAAGTTTTAAGCCGTCGGTTGCGGTCAGGTGGGCATCGATGACAATCAGGTCCGGGCAGCGCTGAGCGGCGACTGCCAAGGCATGATTTCCGTCGGTGCAGATGAGGACATCGTAGTTCCAGGCCTTCAGGAGATAGGTGAGGATTTTTTCCAGACCCTGGTCTTCAATGACCAGGAGAATTTTTTTGTTTTTTGACATATTACTGTTTTACAGCCGCATAATACAGGAGGATGATACCCGCGATGATGATGCTGACGGTGCGGAAAACGCCGACACTGAAGCTTGAGGGGTCTTGCCCAAAATTCGTCAGCAGGATATTGTCGATGCGGACGAAAAGGACAAAGAGCAAAAAAATCGTCAAGCAGAAAGACAGGATTTTTCTGAACATCCATCTGCGGAAGACAAGCAGATAGAGTGCCAGAACGACGGCGCCCGCCACATAGGGGTTGATGGTTTTGCAGAATTCGACGACAAGTTGTGCAGTCTCATAGAGCTGGTTCTTGATTTCAAAAAATATCTTATCCATTTTTCCTCCGGAAAATCCAGACAAGAAAACCGCAGATAGGAATGGTGATGCCTGTGTACAAAAAGACCTTGTCCCAGTGAAGCCTGACGGCCCCATGAGATCTTTCGTAGAGCGAGCTGGTTTGTTCGGTGATAATGTAGTTGTTGCCGCCGATGTCCGTGATTTTATAGCGGGGTGTGAGCCAAACGATAAGAACGATGGCCAAAATCTCTATAATGAAAATGATAATTTGTTTTTTGTTCATTGGTCTTCCTCTTGTGATAAGTCTATCTAAAAGAATAAGATGTGTCAATCATTCTTTAATCCAATACGACCTCCGAAGGGATCCCGGAAGATTTCAGGCTCGAGGGCTTTTATGTTATTACGGGATGAAGATCAGGCGTCAGCGGCAGCCTGTTTGATGAGCATGGTGGCGTAGGAACCGCGGGGCAACGTAAAGACCAGCGTCAGTTTTTCACGTTGTTTTGCCGTTTCGTCGGCGGCGAAATCCTGGGCCATATTTTCTGGTATGATG
>CAZAYJ010000137.1:0-4098 GCA_964489335.1 uncultured Planctomycetia bacterium | reverse complement strand
TCATCCTGAAAAAGCTCTTTGAGGAAGCATAACACCATCTTGTAGGCGTTCAACCATTCGTCAGCCGTAGGTACGAATAAAAACTTTTTTCTTATCTTCTTTCATCTTTCCGCGATGACGAGCATCTCGAAATCTTCTGTGGTCAGCTTGTCGTTTCTTGAATATGCCCCGAGCTTCGCGCCAAAGATATCGATTGTCTTAAATCCGAGGCTTCTCAGCAGCCAGGCAATCTCGCTGGGGACATAATAGCGCTCATATATTTCGGGATGTTCCATAGACATAGCACTCTTGGTCATATTTCTGTGCGCAATTCTCGAATCATGGCTCCTGCCATTGTTTCATTTTTGTCCTCTTTCTTTTTCAATCATCAGAAACTCCAGCACGGTATCTATAAACAACTTCGGGTTCTCTATATGGACGGCATGCGCCACGCCGGCTAATAATTTAATAATGCTGTGAGGGATGTTATCGGCCAATACCTGGGCTTCGCGCGGCGTAATCAGGACGTCATCCTTCCCTGCGAGAACAAGCGTTTGGGCCCTGATCGCGCCGATGCGGGCGCGCGCATCAAATGAAGCGATAGCATCTGTTTGCCCCTTGAATCCTTCCGCTTTCATGGCATAAGGATAGCTGGCCGCATTCTTGACAAATGCCTCGATAAACGGGCTATCGGCAAGAAGTTTTGGAGAAACCAACCAAGGAATCCACCCTCTGATCCAGGTCTCTGAACATCCTTCTTTTATAAGCCGGTCATAAAAATCCTTAAAAAGAGCGTTATTTCTTTCAGAAGAAACAGGCGCCGTGCTCTCTAAGACGAGCTTATTGATGCGGCCGGGAAAATTCGCGGCGAGATCCTGGGCAATATAACCACCCATCGAGTGGCCGATGACATGGACCCGTTCTATCTTGAGAAGATCCAGCAGATTGACCGCATCTTGCGCCATCCTGCTGATCGTGCATTCCCGATGCCCAAGATCGCTGCGGCCGCTGCCGCGGTTATCAAAAACGACGACCTGAAAATACGGCGAAAATCCCTCTACAACGCCCCGCCAACTCGCGCTGTCAGAGCCCAGACCGGCAATCAATAACAAAGGACTACCCTCTCATAGTAAAGCGAAATATCGTCTAAGACAACGTTCGGCATGTATCTGGCCCCGGGCCGCAGGTTTATCGTCTTTCCCGGCCCGCCCTTGCCAATTGCGCGCCCAACTCATAGGCCCTGCGGCAATCCTCGGGGAACACTTCCTTTCTCCTTTTAAGCTTCTTTTCGGGATCGAAACGGGGCGCGACCACCCTGGCATAATCTTCAAACTGATAGGTATCGAAACATAACAGCATATCGCTGGAGCCGAAAATAATCTTCAAAAGGCGGTCGATCGCGGCAAAGCGCTGCATGTAGCCAGCCTCCTTCATGCCCTCTTCGGAGATCCCCATGGTGTAAATAAATCCTGTGGGGATCTTTTTGGGAAAGATGGAGCCCGGTGGCATGGTATACGTCAAAGAAGGAAATATCAAACGCTCCAGAAACGACTGCATTTCGCCTGAAATAGAGGCCAGATAGACCGGCGACCCCAAAATCAGGGCATCGGCCTCTTTGATCTTGCGAAAAACCGGTTCCAGGGAATCGTTGATGACACACGCGCCATAGCTCTTGCCGCCTTTTTCCTTGCAGGCAAAACAGCTGATACATCCCTGATACTTGAGGTCGTAGAGATGAATCAGTTCAGTTTCGGCGCCCTCCGATGCCGCACCTTCCAGGGCTTTCTTGAGCAGAGTGGCCGTATTCCATTCTTTTCTTGGACTGCCATTAACTGCAATGATCTTCATGGGCTATCTAATTGAAAAGTTTGCCGGTCTCTGTCGTAAGGATATGGCTCTTACCGTCAATGGTCTCAATCTTCAATGTCAGGCGGCCGCCGGAATCGCGGCTAAAACGATAGGCCTCGCCGTCGTCTTTGAGCCAAAGTTGATGCGAAGCGGCCTGTTTCAACGCGGACCGTTCAATATGAAAATCAGCGCCGCGCAATGCCGCCGTCTTCCTGCCATTGTGATAAACCGTCACCACCGGGGCATCGTCTTTATACCACGGATTGACGGTGACGAATGCGATGCCATCATCGGAAAGCATGCCACCCGGATATCCGTCATAATCATAACCGCACGACCACATGACCCCCGTATCCCCTGCGGCATAGATGGAAAGCCGGTAATTGCGCGTGCCGGGAGAAGCGGCCACTTTGGCGACAAACCTGCCGTTGGCGGACTTGACCTCGAAATCCTTCCATGAAGGCGGCTCATCGCCGAAGACGGGCCGGGAAAAACTCAAAAAAGCAAAAACGAGAACAACCGTTTTCAACCACGTTTTCATAAATTCTCCTCTTTTGAGATACCGCAAAAAATAGGAAATCGAAACATCCCCCCAAATCTCTTTGAACGGCATATTGTCGGCGGCGTCCTCCATTAAATCTTCATTCTTTAGCCGTAACCACACGCTCAACCTTCGCCAGGCCTTGTTGGGCTGAAATAACACATCACTCTTTGCGTCATGATGTCGGCGGCAAGCGTCAGCCCTCTGGCTTTGACGTCGAATATCTTGATGACGTGCTCATATTTCTTATATTGGGGAAAATATTCGGATAGCGTCTTTGATTCCGCATCCAAGATGTCGTGATTGATATACACGCCTTGCTCGTCGGGATAAAGGGACAGATAGAAAATGCCGGATTCCACCAGGTCCTGGAAAAAATGGGTCCCGTAGGAAAGCTCCGGCATGACATTGTTGCCTGAAAAAGCCAGCTCTCCCAAAACGGATACGTTATCGATCTCTGCAAACGAAACCGGGACCCCCAGCGACGGAGTGCTCGTCCCCCATCTGCCCGGCCCCAACAGCATGGCCGCGCATTTCTCCTTATCGGAAATCTGCCTGTTGATGTCTCCGATGGCGCGCGCGATATCATATTTCCCGGATTGGGACTCAATGGCACAATAGGCCTGCGGATCCACATAAATGATCCTGTCGATGGCCAGAGAGATATTGCCGCCCATAAAGTGACCCCTTGATTCGAAAACGACGGATTCTTTGGCTATCTCCTGGGGAATGGCGACTCTGCTCCCCAGCCCCCTGGTCAACATGGGCCTGCACTGCAGAAGGTTAAGCTGAAACTCCCCCTTTTCCTTGAAATTCACGGTAAATTCGATATCAACAGGATATCTATAGGCCTTCTCCAGGATTTTCAGGAGCCTCTGCATTTTCTGCCTGAATCCGTTCTGCGACAAAAGTTTATCGAAGGTAATGATCCAGCGCGGCTCTTGCCCGCTCTCCATGTTTTGGGCCTCATGATCTTGCATCCCTATCATATCCAGATGAATGTCTATTTTTTTGGCAAGAAGATCACCCACGGAAACCGTCTGAAAGGTGTTTTCTTTTATGTTAAGGACATCCACGTCATGCTGGGAAAACTTCTGCGCGTCTCCGGCGTCTGCGTGGGCCTTGAGCAACGGCTCATCCAAAGCCGCAATGCGCGGATAGTCGCCCTCAACGCGGTTGACAGCCCTTGTCCCCAGGCCGAGAACCAGGCGCAACATCCCGGCTTCCGGATCCATAGACTTCTTCCAGACAAAGGTATTATAGGAAATCCCGACGCCGGCGATATCCGGGAAAAAATAGCCCTTATGAAAGGCGCCGGAGACGCGCTGGACCAATAAGGCCATCTGCTCGTCGACTTTGTCTAACCCCCGCTTGAGACGGTATGCCAGGGCGTCCTCGCTCATGGTCGAGGCGTAAACCCTGTGGACAGCCGTAGTAAACGCGGCCAACCGCTCTTCCGGCGTCCCCTGGTTGACCAGAAAAATACTTTCATACTTGCCGGCAAAAACATTGCCATAGCTGTCTTCCAGCAAACTGCTGGAACGCACGATAATCGGCGACTGACCGAAATAATCGATGATGCGCCGGAATTGCTCCTTGATCTCTTCAGGGAAGACACCGCTCAGCAACTTCTCCCGGAGACCACGGGCCAGTCTGAAGTAGCCATCCTTTGTCCGCTGCGCCATCAACTCCTTCCACCAGCCATTCTCAACAATATAAGTATAGAAAAC
>CAZAYJ010000136.1:0-4099 GCA_964489335.1 uncultured Planctomycetia bacterium | reverse complement strand
TGCCTAATCCACGCCGCCAGCGTTCACTCTGAGCCAGGATCAAACTCTCCGAAAAAAAACGGTTGTCCTCCTCATGTTTCCATGAGAAGGACGACTTCTTGGCTATTTATCAAAGAACGAATATCGCTTGCGCGATAAGATATCTATTTTTCACACCCCGCGCTTACAATAAATTGCGCAGGCATGGCGCTTTACTGCGCCAAATAAAAAAGGCATCGAGATGATGCCTTATTTGAAAATCTAGCATCTCGACAAACAGAACTTTTGGTTATGATCCCCTGCGCGGGGTCCTTCTGTCAGTCTTCAAATCTCTGGTCACCTTGGCGCTCTGCGCCAATCTGTAAAAGAATTTTTCACACCCTAAGGTGTAGCTGTAATTTATACCAGAATGCACATGCAGTGTCAAGGATTATTTTATTAATTTTTTAAAAGAACGTAACCGATGACAATAGCAGGTTTTAAGCTTTTCTTTCGACGATGATCTTGACGAAGCTGCGTTTGGCCACCTGGATCAGATATTCGCCGGGGTTTTTTAATTCATAATTCACAGAACCGATCTTCTCCCCATTGACCTTTACGGCCCCCTGCTGGATCATGCGCCTGAACTCATTCTTGGTGTTATTGGTATACAACAAATCAACGCCGAGGTCCAAGAGCTGCAGGATACCAATCACTTCTTTATCGCTTGAAACTTTTTTCACCGGGACGTGCTTCGGCACGTTCTTCTCGCGGAATACCGTCTCAAATTCCTTGCGGGCATCGCGCGCCGCATTGAGACCGTGATAGTGCGAGACGATAAAAGAGGCCAATTTCATCTTCGCATCACGCGGATGCATGACGCGCACCGCCTCCAGGTCCTCATCCGTCAACAATTCATAATATCTCATCATGAGCGTATCATTGATGGACATGAGCTTGCCGAACATCTCCCTGGGGGATTCGTTGATGCCGACATAATTCCCGAGGGATTTGGACATCTTGTTAGTGCCGTCCGTGCCCTCCAAAAGAGGCATAGTGATGACGACCTGAGGCATCTGGCCGTATTCTCTCTGCAACTCGCGCCCAACCAGAAGGTTGAATTTCTGGTCCGTCCCTCCCAGTTCCACATCCGCCCCCAGGACAACGGAATCGTAGCCCTGGATCAATGGATACATAAATTCCAGAATACTGATCGGCCGATTCTCCTTGAACCGCTTGGAAAAATCGTCACGTTCCAGCATGCGCGCCACCGTATACTTGCTGGAGAGAGCGATGACATCCTGAAATTTCATGCGCTCATACCAGCGGCTGTTGAACACGACACGCGTCCGGCGGGAATCAAGGATCTTAAAGATCTGCTTCTTATATGTCGCGGCGTTCCTGACAACTTCTTCGCGCGACAGTTGTTTGCGGACCTCAGAGACGCCCGACGGGTCGCCGATACGCCCAGTAAAATCGCCGATCAGAAAATAAACAATATGTCCAAGATCCTGGAAAGCCTTGAGTTTTCTCAAAAGGACCGTATGCCCGAGATGAATGTCCGGGGCGGTCGGATCAAACCCAGCCTTCACCTTCAATGGTTTGCCGGATTTTTCAGACCACTTCAGTCGCGCCACAAGCTCTTCTTCCGCGATGATCTCGCTTGTGCCACGCTGAATAACCCTCAATTGATCTGCAATAGTCATTAAATGAACGCCCCGGCATCGCACGCATCCGCTTCCCGCAGAAATCGGGACTTTGGATCACGAGAATGCCGGGGCACCTCACATGTTAAGATGCCAAACCCAGACCGATACGCATCTGGTCGGTATCCACCTTGATGATCTTAATCTTGATCTTATCGCCGATGTTAACCTTCTCAAACTGATCCTTTGGGATCTCGTTGATATAAAGCAACCCCTCGAAATCAGTATCGAAACGGACAAAAACACCGAAGTTGTTCTTGGACGTTACCTCGCCCTCGCGCTCTGTGCCGATGGGATAGGTTTCAGCGATCTTCGACCATGGGTTCTCCATAGCCTGCTTCAACCCCAAGGATATCTTCTTGTTCTGGGCATCTACCGACAGGATAACGACGTCGACCTTCTGGCCTTTCTTAAGGATCTCCTGGGGATTCATGACGCGCCTCGTCCAAGACATGTCGGAGACGTGAATCATGCCATCCAGATTACCGTCCAGCTCCACAAAGGCCCCAAAATCCGTGAAGCCGCTGATCTTGCCCGAAACCTTCGAGCCGACAGGGAATTTATTCTCCGCCTCCAGCCAAGGATTGCCCTCGAGCTGTTTGATGCTCAAAGAGATCCTGCGGCTGTCCTTATCAATAGTCAACACCTGGACTTCGACGGTATCACCCACCGCAAACATCTCCTGCGTGTTGATGTTCCTCTTCTGCCAGGAGATTTCCGAAACATGGATCAAGCCCTCGATGCCCTTTTCCAGCTCGACGAACACGCCGTAAGGAACGATGTTGACGACCTTGCCTTTCAGTCTTGTACCGACCGGGAACTTCTTATCGACATCCATCCAAGGATCGGCCATGCGCTGCTTGAGACCGAGAGACACCTTAGATGTCTCTTTATTCATATTAAGGATCGCAACCTCGATCCTGTCGCCGACGGCCAGCATCTCGGAAGGATGCGAAATGCGCGACCAACTCATATCCGTGATATGCAACAGACCGTCCACGCCGCCCAGATCGATAAAAGCGCCAAAATCCGTGATGTTCTTGACCAGGCCATTGACGACGTCTCCGGGCTTATGGGTTTCCCAGAAACGGACGCGGCTGTCCTCTTTTTCCTTGGCCACGGCCTCTTTGCGCGAAACGATCAGACTCTTGCGCAGGGAATTGATCTTGATGATCTTGAATTTGAAAGAATGTCCGACGATATCCTTCTCACTGACATTCCTGAACATGGCGAGACTTGCGGGCAGGAACCCTTCCAGACCATAGACATCGACGATAAAACCACCCTTGACTTTTTTGCGCACAAAGCCATCAACCAGATCCCCTTCCTTGAATCCCTGATTGATCTTGTCCCAACCGTGAAGACGTCTGGCCTTGTCGCGAGAAAGAACGATCATACCGTTATCATCTTCAATCGAATCGACGTAAACTTCCACCTCTTGGCCAACAGCCAGGTCCGGCAGGCCCGTGAATTCTTCGCGCGCCACAGCCCCTTCGGACTTGTAGCCCACATCAATCAGGACATCTTTGATGCCGATCCTGACGATCTTGCCCTTGACGATCTCTCCTTCCTTGATCTCTTTGAAACTCTGCTCGTAAAGCTGTGTTAGTGCTGCATTCTTTTCTTCACTCACAAAAAATTCCCCCTTTATGGTGTATTAATAGCGCGCATGGTGCCGCGTCTATTTGCATGTTGGAGCCCCCTCAGCGATAGGCCTGCGGGGCGACATCCCGCCCTAATGTCATGGCGGTGTCTGAAAGCACGCCACGACATCCTGGATGATGGATAAGGTCCTGCGCTCTAAGGAAGGCGCAGACCTATCCTTTCTGGATAAGGCCTCGCGCCCAAAATACTTAGGCGCCAGGCGTAGAGAACAATTATCCTTAAAAATAGAAATTTGTCAAGTTAAAATGTTTGGGCGCCGATATCAGCCGCCGCCTTAAGAGCACTAACCCGCTCCATCACACGGCCGGCAAACGCCTCATCGGACTCTTCCGAACCAGCGGACAACATCAAGGGCTCTCCGAACCAAACCGTTATCGGCGCCCGCCTGAGCCGTTTATCCGTCTTAGAGAGAGCGATGTCCGTCCCCCGGACAAAAGCCGGGACCACCGGAACGCCGCTTTTGCGCGCGAGGAAACCGACGCCCGCATGTCCCCGACCGATCTTGCCGCCAACGGTGCGCGTCCCCTCGGGAAACAACAATAAACCTTCCTGGCGCTTTAAGCGCCTCAAAGCTTCTTTTATGGCCCCCAGGTCTGCGGCGTTGCGTTTCAGAGGAAAAGCACGCACGCGCATCAGCAACCAGCCGAAAAAGCGGGCTTTGAATAACGTATCCCTGGCCATGAAGCTCAAAAATCTCGGGCAGGCACAGCCGAAAACAATGGGATCAAGGTAGCTGACATGATTGCAAGCCAAAAGAAAACCGCCACGGC
>CAZAYJ010000135.1:0-4106 GCA_964489335.1 uncultured Planctomycetia bacterium | reverse complement strand
GTCGCGGGCGCGGCTCTCGGCTCGGCCGTGAGGCAGGACCGTGTCGGCATGCGGTATGCCGAGGCCTTCCGGGACCGCGGGATCCTGGCGGCCTTTGTCTATATTTTTTTGATCAGCATGTTTTATCACGGCGTGCGGCAGTGGCTGGGGGTTTATTTCTCGCAAGAACTGGGCCTGCGCCAGTTTCTGGTATCAATGGTCCTGACCATGGCGAGCATCGCCGGCATTTTTGGCGAAGCCATAGGCGGGTTTTTGTCCGACCGTCAGGGACGTATCCCGACGCTCAAGATGGGCGTTTTTCTGATGGTCCTCTCTTTGGCAATTCTGATCTTTTTTAAGGCCGTCTCTGCCCTGTTTGTTATTTTGCTTATCTGGGGGTTCGGCTGGACCATGAACCATGCCGGGCTCTCGACGCACTTGACGGACTTGAACAAGCGCTATATCAAGGAGATCTCGAGCCTCAACAGTTCCGTACGGTTCGTTGCCGGCGGGCTGGGCGTGATCGTCGGCGGATGGGTCATGCAGAAGGGGTTTGCGCTTGGTTTTGCCGTTTTTGCGGTCGTTTTGTTTTTGATGTATCTCCAGACAGATAAAATTTTAAAAAAGGAGTTTGCATGACGCCATTAAAAGGAAAAGCAGTCATCATCACCGGCGCCAGCCGCGGCATCGGCCGCGCCATCGCCGAAAGCCTGGCGAAAGAAGGCGTAAATCTTGTGATTGCGGCCAGAGGTAAGGAAACGCTGGAGGCGACGGCCGCCCAAATCGCCAAGACCTACGGCGTCAAAGTCCTGGCCGTGCCTTGCGATGTCAGTAAGCAGGCAGACCTGGAGAATCTGGTCGATGTTTCGATCAAGGAATACAAAAAGATTGATGCGCTTATCAACAATGCCGGCGTTTCCAGCCAGCATCCGTTCCACGAGCAACCCCTGGAAGATATCGAGAAGCTTATGTACACCAATTTTTTCGGCTACGTGATGTTGACGCGGCTGATCATCAACCATTTTGTCGAAAATAAAGGCGGGGCGGTCATCAATATGGTTTCCGGATCGACCATGGTGGATCCGCCGCCGAGGAATTTCATCGTCTACACCTCTTTGAAGTGGGCCTTACGCAAGTTCGGCAAGGGGCTCTTCTGGGAGATGCGCGATTACGGTATCAAGGTGACATCGTTGTTGCCCGGTGTGACGGACACGGAGCTGACGGGCAAGCTTAAGGACGTTTCCGAAGACCGCTCGCGCCTCATGTCGACGGAGGCGATCGAGAACGCGGTCAAATTCGCCCTGACGGTTCCGGCGAACGTCTGTCCTCTGGAGATCTCGGTCATCAACCAGCAGACGCCGTGGACAAAACCTATCATTCCGTTAAAACAAAATCATCCGGTTAAATAATGAATAAGGAGCGGTACATCATGATTAAGCGATGCAGAAACACCCGGAAACAAATTTCAGGGTTCCCGATAAGGGCAGGACAGTTGTTTTTTCTGTCGGTCTTGCTTGTTGCAGGTTGTGTTCAGGCCCAGGATGCGCCGAAGGCTTTTGTCTTGGATGATTTCGAAGGACCGATCGTCATGGATCCCAAGGAAGGGACTATTGACGCCGGCGCCGGGAACGGATCGAGCGTGATGGTCAGCGCCGATAAGGAAAACAAAAAATCGGGCGAGCAGTCTTTGAAGATTGATTACGACGCCGTCAGCGGCGGATATATCTGGGTGGCGCGGGGATTCAACTTGGATGTGAAAGGGGCAGACCGGTGGACGAAAAAACCGCAGGATATCCCCTGGCAGAGCTACGGCGCGTTCAGTTTTTATCTCTACGGCACGGCTTCGGGGATGCGGATGGCTTTTGATATCAAGGACGCCGGCGGCGAGATGTTCCGTTTTATGGTGACGGATGACACGAAGGGCTGGAAGCAGGTTGTTTGTCCTTTCGACCAGTTCTTCCCCAGAGGGGACTGGCAGCCGCCGACAGCGGATGTCAACGGCACCCTGGATTTTCCCGTCATGAGTTTTCAGTTCGAGCCGATCGCTATCGCCAAAGGCACGATTGATGTAGATGACGTCAGCTTAGAGCCGTTGAACTAGAGGAGTTTGCGGTTGGAAAGACGAATATGATTATTGATGCCCATAGTCACTGGTTGCCGCAGGAGATTATAAACTCCGCCCATTTTTACTCCAAGGTTTGGGGGGATATCGAAACCCAGCTCAAGGCCATGGACGAAGCGGGGGTTGACCGTGCGGTCTTGAGTTATCCGACCTCCGATGCCTTTGTGCGCCTGGGAGGTTTCAGAGAGGTCGCGGAGGTCTATAACGGGCGCGTGGCCGAGGTCTTGCGCAGATTCCCCGACAGATTTATCGGCGCGGCCGTACTTCCGGCCGACGAGAAAAAGGGCATAGTTGATACCTATAAGAAGGCGACGTCCGAGCATGGTTTTCGGGCCGTTTCTCTGGCGACCAGTATCAACGGCGTGTTCTTGGACGATTCGCGATATTTTGACCTTTATGCCCTGGCCCAGGATGACGGGGTGCCGGTTTTTGTTCATCCCCAGATCGTGCGGCCTATTGGGTCCGAGAGGGTGGAAGATCCGCTCCTGACGCCGGTGATCGAGTACATTTTTGAAACGACCATGTGTGTGGGCAAGTTGCTCATGTCTCAGGTGTTCGAGCGGTTTCCGAAACTCAATTTTATCTTTGCCTATTTCGGCGGTGTTACGCCTTTTATCGCTCATCGCTATGACGCGACATACACGATGTTGAGGGGTGTTAATTTTGTCCGCGACCTCGGGGATCTTCCCTCGGCATATCTTAAGCGCATCTATGTGGATACCAGCGGTGACAGGACGATGGCAAACTATATATCGTCTTTGGAGCTTTTCGGTGCCGGCCACATTGTCTGGGGCAGCGATTATCCGGCAAAAAGAGATGTCAAGGGGTCCATGGGGATTCTGCATGACTTGGATATCGCAGAGGAGGACCGCCAAAATATTCTGGGCGGTACCTTGGAGAGGATTTTCCAAGAAGTAAAGCTGTAGGGTTGGTTTGTCCTTATGCAAGCACTTGGTCTGCTGGAACAGCAGGCCAGGTAAGCTCGGAGTTAACCCCACAAAAGGGTAGGCCTTCCTCATACCATAAAAGGAAGGGCCTAATTTTGCAAGGTAAGAATACCTAATAATAGGCAAAATTAAGGTATAAGCGTAGACTCAGCGCTTGACCACTAGAAACTTTCAGCCAGGAGGGCCTATCTGGCCGCTCGGCATAAATTTTCTGCGTAAGCTCGGAGTTAATTTTGCAAGGCAAAACTACCTCATTATAGGCAAAATTAAGGAGGATGCGAATGAAGATTTTATTTGTTCAACCGCCGTTAGGCGCCTGGGCCACCTGGGGAACGCATAAAGCCATTAACATCGGTCATGCGCAGTTGGCTGGTTTTTTGCGGCAGCATAACCCGGATCTGGAACTGGCTGTTCTGGATTGCCGTGCCCACGGGTTGACTGAAGCGCAGATGCTCGAGAAGGTGGGGGAGTCTGGCGCAGACATTATCTATCTCGGTGATATTCTGCATACGACCGGAGGGCTTGCCGTTGTTTTTATTTATAATGAGGCGGCGCGCAAGATCAAGGAGCGTTATCCCCATGTCAAGATCATCGTCGGCGGCATCTTTTATGCTTCGGCGTCGGAATTCACCATGAAGGAAAATCCGCATCTGGATTTCTGTATCGCAGGAGAAGCGGAGCTGAGGTTGAGCGAACTCTTGAAAGAGCTGGCCAAGAACAAGCCGGACATCGCCGGCGTCAAAGGTATCTGCTGGCGGGATAACGGCAAGATTACCCTCAATGCTTACCGGCCTCTGATCCAGGACTTGAATACTTTGCCTATGCCGGCCTACGACCTGTTCCCTATGGATGTCTACGTCAGCCACACTTATTGGAAGAATTATTCGGAGACGTGGAATTCCCGCGGATGCCCGGCGGCCTGTACCTTCTGTTATGAATGGGGCCAGTACGACCCCAGGGGTAAACAGGACTTGAAGAATTACCGGTATCGTTCCGGCAAGAAGGTCGTCGACGCGATGGAGCTTTTGTATGACAAAGACGGCACGCGCGTCATCGGG
>CAZAYJ010000134.1:0-4115 GCA_964489335.1 uncultured Planctomycetia bacterium | reverse complement strand
CGGATGATGCGCGTGATCTTGGTGGCGAGCTTCAGGGCTTCGTAAGCCTCGACGCCGGAGACGACCGGCTTGCGGTGGTTGCGTACGCAGACGGTGAAGGATTCGATTTCTTTTTTTATCGGTTCTTCCTTTTCGATAGGGATGGCGGTCTTGGTGATGGAGTGGTTCTCTTTTTTGTAGGCGAAGGCCTCCTGGGCCTGGTAGTCGAGCGAGATGTAGGTGTCCTTGAGGAAGATGCGGATCTTGCGCATGGTTTCGTCGGAGATGCGCGAGGCCGTCAGGTTGACGATACAGCCGTTCTTGAAATGCAGGCGCACGTTGGCGATGTCTTCGAAGGGCGTCAGCACGTTGACGCCGACCGCGTCTATGTGTGTGATCCTGGAGGGGATGAGTCCCAGGATGATGTCAATGTCGTGGATCATCAGGTCGAAGACAACGCCGATGTCCAGCGACCTGTTCGGGAAGGGGCTCAAACGGTGGCATTCGATGAAGCGTGGCTGGTGCACGATCTTTTGCGCGGCGATGAACGCGGCATTGAAGCGTTCCACATGGCCGACTTGCAGGGTGACGCGGAACCGGCGGGCGAGGCGGATGAGTTTGCGCGCCTGGCGCAGGTCGTTTGTGATAGGTTTTTCGATCAGGACGTGCTTGTTGTGCGTGATCGCGAATTTCGCGACCTCGAAATGAGTGCTGGTAGGGGTGGCGATGCTGACGATGTCGGCCTGGGGGATGAGCGCCTTGTAATCCGTGAAGGCCTGCGTGCGGTGGCTCTGCGCAAGCTGTTCGGCCCGGACAGCATCGATGTCGCAGACGCCGACGAGCTTTATGTGGGGGATCTCCGTATACACGCGGGCATGGATGGATCCCAGCCGGCCGCAACCGATGACAGCTACCTTAAGTTCGTGAGGCATGAAAGATCTCTACTTTTGATCCGCCATAAGGCGTTGGCGGTTGATGTTCGACCGCTCAGCTTGGGTTGCTTGTTGGTTTCGGAGGCTCCCTAAGCTAAGGTTTCACATCATAACAAATATCTTGTGGGATGTCAATAAGTGTGATAATATGAAAAACCTTGCCGGATGCATGGTTAGGGAATATTTTGCCAGGGAACACAATCCCAAGAGAAGATAGCAAGTCAAATACCTGTAAGAAGTTACAACTTAAGGAGTTTTGTGTCTAAACAAAAGAAGCGTTTATTTCAGGAGTATTACGATCTGTTCGCTTTTACCCGTCCGCAACTCGGTCTGTTGGGCTGGGCCATCCTTTGCATGATGATTTCGACCGTTTTTGACGGCGTCTCGATGAGCATGATCGTGCCGTTTTCCGACAAGATCCTCTCCAATGGCAAGATCATTGTTCCCAGCAAACTGCCCGCCTTTGCCGAACAGTTCATCGCCAGGCTCAACAGCATGCCGCAATTGACCCTTCTTTACTATATGGCCGGGTTTTTGGTCGTCATGTTCCTCCTCAAGGGCCTCTTTACTTATCTGCAGGGGATGCTGATGTCGGACGTCGGCCAGCGCGTCATGCGCGACATGCGGATTATGTTGTATAAGAAATATCAGACCCTCGACCTCGAATATTTCACCCGCAAGCGCTCGGGCGAGTTGATCTCCCGCATCACCAACGACGTTGGAAACGTCGAGAACGCCGTCTCTTATGGCTTCACGGACCTGGTGTATCAGACACTGCAGATCGTTCTCTTTTCGGCGATCGTCCTGTTGATTTACTGGCGGCTGGCGATCGTGGCTATCCTCATGGTCCCGTTCATCTCCATTCCGATCGTCATGGTGGGCAAGAAGCTTCGCAAGATCAGCACCTCGACCCAGGAGAAGGTGGCGGACATCAACTCCCTTTTGATCGAGACGATCTCCGGCGTTAGGATCGTGCGGGCCTTCGGCGCGGAAAACCATGAGGTCAATAAATACAGCCGCCAAAATCAGGATTTTTATAAGCTCAACATGAAATCTATCAGGCGCACCCTGGCCCTGGGGCCGGCGACGGAGTTTATCGGCGTCTTGGGGGGCGTGGCGATCCTTTTGTATATCGGTCGTCAGGTCATAGACGGTGTTTTGTCTTTCGGCGTCTTCGGCCTCTTTCTGGGGTCGGTCATGATGATGATTCGGCCGTTCAAAAAATTGAGCGCGGTCAATGCTATCATGCAGAAGGCCTTTGCCGCCTCGACAAGGATTTATGAGGTCTTGAATGTCGAACCCAAGATCAAGTCTGAGCCTGGCGCGTGGGAAATCAAGGAGATCCGCGATCAGGTGGAGTTACGGGGAGTCTGGTTTCGTTATGAAGAGACCGATGTGCTCAAGGACATCAACATCAGGTGCCGCAAGGGCGAGGTGGTGGCTTTGGTGGGTGTTAGCGGCGTCGGCAAGAGCACCTTGGTGGACCTGATCCCGCGTTTCTACGATCCGCAAAAGGGCGGCGTGTTCATTGACGGCAGGGATGTCCGCACGCTCGACGTCAGGTCCTTGAGAGGGTTAATCGGCATGGTGACGCAGGAGACCATTCTATTCAACGATTCTGTGAAAGACAATATCGCCTACGGCAAGCCCGGGGCGAACTACGACGAGATCGTCGACGCGGCCAAAAAGGCGTTTGCGCACGAGTTCATCCTGAACCTGCCGCAGGGCTATGATACCTTTATTGGCGACAGAGGGGTCAAGCTTTCCGGGGGCGAGCGCCAACGCCTGGCCATCGCCCGCGCCATCCTGAAAAATCCGCCCATCCTGATCCTGGATGAAGCGACGTCTCAGCTGGATTCCCAGTCCGAACGGCTTGTGCAGGGGGCTTTGGATGTCCTGATGGCGGGCCGGACCGTTTTTGTCATCGCCCACAGGCTCTCTACGGTCAAAAATGCGACAAAAATAGTCGTTTTGCAGGAAGGCCGGATCGTAGAAGACGGGTGCCATGAGCAACTCCTGGCAAGAGGGGGCGTCTATAAACGGCAATATGATATCCAATTCCAAGGGTAAAATGGGGGAAACCGCTTCTAAAAATTCTATTTGAATTCAAAAGCTCTTGTGTTATATTATGTGGGTTTAAATTGGGCATAAGTCAGGAGTTGGGAAGGTATCGGAAACACGCATATAAGGTAAGGAAAGGAGAAACAGACATTGACTACCACAGAACTTATCAAACAATTGCTTGAAGCGGGGGTCCATTTCGGCCATCAGACCAGGCGCTGGAACCCTAAGATGAAGCATTACATCTTCGGGGAGAAGAGCGGCATCTACATCATTGATCTTCAGAAGACGGAGGTGTTCCTTAATCAGGCCCGGGAGTTTATCTCCGAGGTTGCGGCTCAAGGCAAGCCCGTCCTTTTTGTTGGCACCAAGAAGCAGGCCCAAGAGGTCATCGAGGAGGAGGCGAAGCGGTGCGGCGCATTCTACGTCAACCACCGTTGGCTGGGCGGTCTCCTGACGAATTTCCAAACCATCAAGAAGAGTATCCGCCGCTACAAAGAGATCGAGCAGATGGAAAAGGACGGCATTTTCGAGAGTCTGACGAAAAAAGAGATCGCTGCGCTTACCAAAGAACGAGAGAAACTTATCAAGAACCTGTCGGGCGTCATCGAGATGGACAGGCTTCCCGGCGCCGTTTTCGTCGTCGATTCCAAAAAGGAAGAGACGGCGGTGCTGGAGGCCAAGAGATTGGGCATTCCGATCGTGGCCCTGATTGATACGAATTGCGATCCAGACTTGATCACATATCCGATCCCGGGCAACGACGACGCAATCAAATCGATCCGTCTTGTGAGCAAGTTCATAGCGGATAGCGTCCTGGATGGACGCAAGCGTTTTGACGAAGTCAAGGCGGCCATGAAGGTGATGGAAGAGGAGACAGAAGGGGTCGAAGAAGAAACGCCTGTCGCCAAGGTGATCGAGGCCGAAGAAGAAGTGATCAAGAAGCTGGCGATTGATCAGGAACTGATGGGGAAGGACAAAGTCTCCAAGGCGAAAAAGGGGAGAGAGAAGGATTAGCCACCCCTCGCGTAAGCGCTCGGGGTTGATTTTGTAAGGAAGTCCCCTGTTTAAAGGGAATATCAAGGAGAGTCGCATTGGCTGTTTCGATAGAGATCATCAAAGAGTTGAGGGAGTTGACATCGG
>CAZAYJ010000133.1:0-4127 GCA_964489335.1 uncultured Planctomycetia bacterium | reverse complement strand
TGAGGACGCATCACGACGCCTGAATAAACCCGGCACAATGACTTATCATCGCTGACCACCCCTACTAAGTCACGTGCTCAATGAATCTCCTCCTGGCTAAAGCCAATGGTTTCTTTCCTGGAAACCTGCGCATCGTCAGATATCGGAAAATTTCTTCCCCCGAACTGCTGGACACCCAATCTTCATGATACTCGCGGGCCGCATACTGCGGCGCGATCAAAAGTAAGTCAGAAACTTGATCCAGAAGCTGGGGATACGGCAAAAAACAGGCAGGCGGGAATCGCCTTTTCGCGGGGCATCCGGTCCAACGAACACCGCCTTGTAACCGGCTTGCGCCAAAAGAGGTGCCGTCTCCTTGAATCCTTGATATAAAGGTAGAGAAAAAAAGAGGCACTCCCCTCCCACGGCCCCTTCAATCTTCCGCTTCGATTCCACGACACTTGTGCGCACATCCTCGCCTTGGTCGACCTTTTTAAAATGCCCTGCCGCAAAATGGTGTTTCTGATGCCGGTAATATTCCCAGAGGCATTCCCTCCAGCCCTTCTTCTTGAAAAACAGGAACCCTCCGCTGGCCTTGACAAACTCATGCATCATGTTGTCCGCCTTCCTGTCCGGCAAGTAGACGTTGGCAGCCAGGGGTGCCCACGCGCGCTCATAGACAGGAACGCCCCAGATGGAATCGGGAGGCGGCATCCCTCCCTCGAACCACTCGTCAAAATAGACGGGCATTTCATAAACGCCCGGGTGCTGAAAATCAACGATGCGCGAGCCGACGGGAACGATTGCGTGGCTGAGGCTGTGGGAAAAAACATCGACAAGGCCGCTCGACCGCATCTGCCTCAATTCCTTCCATGTCAGATAGGGCTGTTTCCTGTGGCTCATATAAAGGTTCTCCCAGGAAACACGGCCTCTCCAATAATCCTCCAGTGAAGGATAATCCTCTTCGGAAGAGCTGATCCTAGACGGGATAACAAAGAAAGAGGCGCGGACCCTGTACTTCTTCAACAAGGGGAAGATGATACTCCAGCAATTACGGCGACCGTCGTCGAATGTCAGCACCACTTCCCGGCCCGCACCCGGCCTTTCATTGATCCTTCCTATGAGGTCTCGCGCGCTCAGGACCCTGTACCTCTTATACATCAAAAGCTCAAGATATTCACTAAAGACATCTGGCAGGCAGTCATGGAAAGAGAATATCTTCGGACTGCGATGATCGAGCCAAAGCTTTAGGAGAACTTTAAGCTTGTCCTGCAATAGCATCATGGACGGCGGATCCTCAAATTTCTTGAAAAATGGCTGATAATCTCTGGAATCAAATGGACTTCTCTGCCGTACCTACGGACGCGTTTTCCAAGGATGGCTTCTTTAATCTTCTCATCCGTGGCCTGCGAAGGATCAAAATCAAACACCGTCGCGCCGCACCCCATCTCAAAACCTTCATGAGTATCGCTTCCGCAGACCCAGGCCAAACCAGAACGCTTTACGGCTCGCCACGCCAAATGGTTTTCCAGGCGCGGCAACGGGATATTATTTCTGGCATTAAACATCTCGATCGCGTCGAACTGCCTCAAAAAATCGTCCATGCGGACCAGATGCGGCCATTTGAAAGGATGGGCCAAAACAGCCAACCCTCCCTGGGCGCGTATCTCACTGATGATACGTTCGACGTCGTTGTTCTCGCTGACCGCCTGCCTCAAAAAAAGGCCGAGAATATCACCGTATGGCGTCGAGATCTCCTGTCCGGAGATGATATAAAGATCGGGCGCCAGACGGCGAAACTCCTCCACTCCAGCCGTCGTATCATGGTCCGTAATAGCCAACCCGTCCACACGATGCCGTTTGGCCAGCTCGATAATGCGGCCAGGCTCCAAAAAACAATCAAAAGAAAACTTGGAATGGACGTGAAAATCAATAATCATCATACGAGTACGGAAACGAAATTCCATCGACACGTCTGACTGCTTGTCGAAGACAAACGGACAGATGGTCCCGCGGTTTCTTTTTTTGCCTGTGTTCAGCAAAACCCCGCATCGCCATAAACCGCTGCTGATTTATGGCCGATGCGGGGATAAAAGCGGATTAGACGTGATCTCTAAACCAGGCGATAGTGGCGGACAAACCCTCTTTAAGCCCTACCTTCGGCTCCCACCTTAAGACTTTCCTGGCCCTTGAGATATTAGGTTGCCGCTGCTTGGGATCATCTTGCGGAAACGGCTTAAACACCAATTTGCTCTTGCTGCCTGTCATCTTTTTAATCGTCACGGCCATCTCTTTCAAGGTCATTTCCTTCGGATTGCCGATATTCACGGGCTGGTGGAAAGCGCTCTGGCTTAATCTGTAGATACCGTCAATGAGATCCGAGACGTAACAGAAGGAACGCGTCTGCGTTCCGGCACCATAGATCGTGATGGGTTTACCCAACAGCGCCTGAGAAATAAAATTAGGTATGGCGCGGCCATCATTCATCCTCATACGCGGGCCGTATGTATTAAAGATCCTGACGATCTTCGTATCCAGGCCGCGAAGCCTGCGGTACGCCATGGTCATGGCCTCGGCAAAACGTTTAGCTTCGTCATAGACGCTCCTGATGCCGATCGGATTGACATTCCCCCAATACTCCTCCGTCTGCGGATGGACCAGAGGATCGCCGTAAACCTCGGAAGTCGAAGCCAAAAGAAATGAAGCATTTTTGGCGCATGCCAGCTCCAAGCCATGATGCGTCCCAGCAGAACCGGCCAGCATCGTCTCCAGGGGGTGCTGTTGGTAATCCACAGGGCTTGCCGGCGAAGCAAAATGCAACACCAGATCCACCGGTCCAGGAACACGCAAACCCTCGGCAACATCCTGTTTCATAAACACAAAGGCCTTATGACACGAAAGATGAGCGATATTATCTTTGTCGCCGGTCAGGAGATTATCAATGCAGACCACGCGATAATGCTTGCGCAGGAACAACTCGCACAGATGCGACCCTAAGAAACCCGCACCCCCCGTGATAACAACGGTCTTCATAGCTGGCTTCTCCCGATGCTGACGTAAGAAAACCCCGCTGCCTTGAGCATGGACGGCTCAAAAGTGTTCCGGCCATCGATAATAATAGGTTGCTTCAAGAGTTTCTTGATACGTTTCAAATCCATTTTTTTAATCTCGTCCCAATCCGTCACGATGATCATACAATCGCTGCCGCGGGCCGCCTCATAGATATCCCTGCAAAACTTCACATCCTTCAGGAGGCCGCGGGCCTTCCCTGTTGCCTGGGGATCATAAGCGCGGATCCTGGCGCCAAGCTGCTGCAGCATGGCGATGATATCGACCGAAGGGGCAAAACGCATATCGTCCGTATCCGGCTTAAAGGCCAGGCCGGCCACGGCAATTGTCTTGTTTTTGATGTTCCAGAGACTGTTTTCGATCTTCCTGACAAAAAGTTCTTTCTGCGATTCATTGATCTTTTTGACTTCCTTCAACAGACTGAAATCATACCCGAGTTTCTGGGAAATACGGACAAACGCCTCCAGGTCTTTCGGAAGACAGAACCCCCCAAAACCGATCCCGGCATCCAAAAAAGCCCTGCCGATCCGATTATCCAATCCCATCCCCTCAGCCACACGCTCCACATCGGCTCCCGCAGCTTCGCAGACGCGGGCCACCGCGTTGATATAAGAGATTTTGAGCGCTAAAAATGAGTTCGAGGCATGTTTGATGAGTTCGGCGGACTTGATATCCGTCACGATCAGAGGGGCCCGGATGCCCGCATAAAGCTGACGCAGGATCTTCTCAGCCTTGGCGGATTCGACGCCGATGACGATCCTGTCGGGATGCAGAAAATCATAGATGGCCCGGCCTTCGCGCAGAAATTCGGGGTTGGATGCGACGTCAAACGGAACATGTTTGGCCTTGCAGATCTCTATCGTCTGGCGCACACGACAACCTGTATCCACAGGAACCGTGGACTTCTCGACGATCAGACGGTACGAACGCATGGATTTGGCGATCGTCCGCACGACATTTTCAATACCGGTCAGGTCTGCCTCGCCGTTCTCCTTGGGGGGCGTTCCGATGGCGATAAAGATCACGTCGCTCTTTTTAACGCCATGGGCGATCTGGCCGGAAAAAGACAATCTGCCTTT
>CAZAYJ010000132.1:0-4132 GCA_964489335.1 uncultured Planctomycetia bacterium | reverse complement strand
GAATATGCCCGACGGCGAAGTGTTCACCGCCCCCGTCAAGGATTCCATCGAGGGCCATATCACCTATAATGTCCCCAGTCTCTATCACGGCAAAGAGTTCGACGGCGTCAGGTTCGAGTTCAGGAAGGGCAGGATCGTCGATGCCTCGTGCCGCTTCGGCGCGCAAAAGGAGCTGCAGAAGATTCTGGACGCCGATGCCGGGGCCCGTTACATCGGAGAGTTTTCGTTCGGATTAAACAAGAACATCAAGACGCCCATGAAGAATATCCTTTTCGACGAGAAGATCTGCGGATCGATCCATTTGACCCCGGGTCACGCCTACAAGGACGCGGATAACGGTAATCGTTCGAGCGTGCATTGGGACCTGGTGAAGATACTCAAGGGCGACGGTGAGGTCTACCTGGACGGCAGGCTCGTCCAGAAAGACGGCAAATTTGTCATCGGCGAGCTGAAAGGATTGAATCCATAGATTGGCGCGGCGTCGCCGTTTTAAGACAGAGAGGTTGTCATGTCCGATTTGAAAAGCAAGTCCATCAGGAATTTAGAGCAGAAGATGCAGGGGCTGGAGCCCGGTTCGCTGCGTTATCAGGTCCTGGAGACGGCGAAGAACTTCAAGTCCTCTTGGATAGGGCTTGGCCAGATTCTTTATACGGTCTACAAGGATAAGATGTATAAGGAGTGGGGGTATATGAGTTTTGAGGCGTATTGCAAAGGCGAGATCGGCATCCATCAGCAGACCGCTTCCAAGTTACTCCACTCCTATTATTTTCTTGAAAAGAACGAGCCCGAATTCCTGAAAGACATCCAATCCCAGGAGTCCCCTGATCCCAAGAACATCCCGGCGTTCGATGCGGTCAATGTTCTTCGTCTGGCGGCCAAGCAGAAGGAGCTGACAGAGGAAGATTACCAAGAGTTCAAGAAGAGCGTTTTTGAGGACGGTAAGGAGGGCAAAGAGGTTAAGAAGCAGGTGGGCTTGAGGTTGCGTTCCATTCGCGAGGAAGAGGATCCTCAGAAGGCGCAAAGCGAGCGCCGGCTCAGGACCCTAAAGCGTCTGATGGCGACTATCAGGACACTGCAGAAAGAAGCGGTTTACGGCCACCTGGTTTCGGACAAGACGGCCAAAGAGATCGAGAAGCTGATTGGTTTTCTGGACCGGGAGATCGGCGAAATCGGGGTTGAGGCCTAGTGTTCTGTGCGCCTATCAACGGCGAAGCCAGCCTTTTGGCTGGAATTAGTCAGGAAAACCCCTTGACTTGTAGGAGACTCGAAGGTATACTGGGAACCTGTTAAATTCAATCCACATAATTACGCCTATGGGAAAATAGGCAAAACAGCCTGCCGAAGGAGCAGGCTAGCGCAGGAGGAAAGGACCGGATGTTAGAGAGCACGAAGAAGAAGGAAATCATCGGCAATTACCACGTTCAGGAGAAGGAGACGGGTTCTGCATTTGTGCAGATCGCCCTTTTGACTGAACGGATCAATGAGCTTTCCAAGCACTTTGAAGTCCACAAGAAAGATCATCACTCCCGCCAGGGCCTGCTGAAAATGGTCAGCACGCGCCGCCGCCTGCTCTCATACCTGAAGAAGCATGACACCAAAAAGTATGAAGAGCTCCTTTCAAAGCTGGGACTGCGTAAATAATCATGACTATGAATCCAAAAATCGAGAAAGTAGAAGTCCCCTTTGGGGATAAGAATCTTATTTTGTCGACGGGAAAATTGGCCAAACAGGCCGATGGGGCCGTGACTGTGCAGATGGGCGGTACCATGGTTTTGGTGACGGCCTGCGTCTCTCGGGAAATCCGAGAGGGGATCGACTTCTTTCCCTTGACCGTCGAATACCAGGAAAAGACATATGCCGCAGGCAGGATCCCCGGGGGCTTCTTTAAGCGCGAAGGCCGTCCGTCGGAAAGCGAGATATTGATTTCGCGCCTTATCGACAGGCCGATTCGTCCTCTGTTCCCTGGCGGTTTCAGGAACGATGTCCAAGTTATCGCCTTGGTTCTGTCCAGTGACGCAGAGAACGACCCTGATGTGTTGGCAGTCACAGGCGCGTCTGCAGCCCTAGGGATTTCTCAGATTCCTTTTGAAGGGCCGATCGGCGCCGTCCGCATCGGACGCGTGAACGGCCAGCTCGTGGTTAACCCGACGTATGCCCAGCGGGAGGCCAGCGATCTGGATCTGGTGGTTGTCGGCAACCGCAATAAAGTTATCATGATTGAAGGAGAGACCAAGGGCCTGGAAGAGGCGGTGGTGTATGAGGCCTTGAAATTCGGCCACCAGCAGCTTCAGGTTCCCATCAATGCCCAGGAAACATTGATCAAGGCGCACGGCACAAAAAAGATGGCTTATAAAAACCTCGCCGTCAGCCCGAAACTTATTGAGAGTATCAAGACCGCTTATCTGGACCGCGTCAGAGAAAATTGCAAGATCGGCCAGAAAGAGGCACGTATCGAAGCAGTCCAGATGCTTTATAAGGATGTCATAGAGCGTTTCTGCGTTGAAAAAGAAGGGGAGGACGCCGTTTCCGAACAGGATGTCAAGTCGGCCTTGGACGAGATCGAGAGCGAAGAGATCCGCCGGCTCGCCATGGAAGAGAATCGCCGCGTGGACGGCCGCAAGTTTGACGAGATCCGTCCTATCAGTTGTGAAGTCGGCGCCTTGCCGCGGACGCATGGATCAGGATTGTTCACCCGCGGACAGACGCAGAGCCTCGCCGTCACCACTTTGGGCACGCGCGCGGACGAGCAGTTGATTGAGGCCTTGGAAGGCAAAAGCTATAAGAAGTTTATGCTCCATTACAATTTTCCTCCGTTTTCTGTCGGAGAGGTCAAGCCTGTCCGCGGGGCCGGTCGCCGCGAGATCGGTCACGGCGCGTTGGCGGAAAAATCCCTCAAGGCGGTCATGCCGACGCCGGAAGAGTTTCCTTATACCGTACGGGTCGTTTCGGAAATTCTGGAGTCGAACGGTTCTTCGAGCATGGCGACGGTTTGCGCATCAAGCTTGTCTTTGATGGACGCTGGCGTGCCCATCAAGGAACCGGTCGCCGGGATCGCCATGGGCCTGGTGCACGAGGGCTCCAAGTACGTGCTCTTGACGGATATTGCGGGCCTGGAAGACCATCACGGGGATATGGATTTCAAGATCGCCGGCACCCGCAAGGGGATCACGGCGATCCAGCTGGATCTGAAGATCAGCGGTATCGATTTTGATATCATCCGCGAGGTCCTGGAGCGCTCCAAAACAGCCCGTCATTTCATTCTTGATAAGATGACGGCCGTCCTGGATGCACCGCGCAAGGAGCTTTCGGAATACGCGCCGCGGATCATCCACTTGAAGATCAATCAGGAGCGGATCGGCGATTTGATCGGGCCGGGCGGCAAGAATATCCGTAAGATCATCGAGTTGACAGGTGTCGCCATCGACGTCGAGGATGATGGTTCGGTCCTCGTCGCATCGACGGACAGCGCCGCATCTCAGAGGGCCGTCGACATGATCAAGGGTCTCACGGAAGACGCCGAGATCGGCAAGATCTACAGGGGCAAGGTCAAGCGCATCATGAATTTCGGGGCGTTCGTCGAGATTTTGCCCAACAAAGAAGGGCTCTGCCACGTCAAGGAACTCGACGATAAATATGTCAAGAACGTCGAGGATGTCGTCAAGATCGGCGACGAGATCGACGTCAAGGTCATCAGTATCGATGAGCTTGGCCGCATCAACTTGAGCAAAAAGCAGGCGAAGTCTGAGAAGTGAACCTCGCCAGAGGGTTTTATTATCCGGCGGTTTGCGGGCGGCTATGGTTTTACATCAAGAGCCGGTTGCCTGCGCCGCTAACGAGACAAACCCCGAATCCTAAACGCTAAACACTGATTTCTTTTGCCAGAGTTTCCTTTCCGCCAGGGGCGGATGGGGACGTTACCCGACGTGGAGAACAGAAAGGACTCGCGGGTTCTACCCTTTGGGCTTTAGGCAAGTTCATGCACGCCTGGGTTTTGTTTGAAGAGTCTAGTCTGCCTGCCGGCAGGGGTTTCGTGTTCAGGGACATGCGATGAAAAGGGAACATGTTCTGGAGATCATCGGCATATTCATCTTTGCACTGACGGTTCTCGTCTTGATGAGTTTCGTTTCTTACC
>CAZAYJ010000131.1:0-4199 GCA_964489335.1 uncultured Planctomycetia bacterium | reverse complement strand
CATCAAACCGAACCTAAAAAAAGGCAAGGTGCTCGTTTTTTCGCACGGTTTTAATATCCGTTTTAAACAGATTAAGCCGCCGAAGAACATTGACGTCATTATGATCGCGCCCAAAGGCCCCGGGGCCCTCGTGCGCCGCATGTATGAAGAGGGCAAGGGTGTTCCGTGTCTCGTCGCCGTCCATCAGGACGCTTCGGGCAATGCCTTGAAGATCGCTCTCGCTTACGCTAAGGGCATCAAGGGGACGACCGCCGGCGTCATCGAGACGACATTTGCCGAAGAGACGGAAACAGACCTGTTCGGCGAACAGGCCGTTCTTTGCGGAGGCGTTTCGGAATTGATCAAGGCGGGTTTTGATACACTGGTGGAAGCCGGTTATCAGCCGGAGATCGCCTATTTTGAGGTGTTGCACGAATTGAAGCTGATCACGGACCTGATCCAGGAACGCGGTATCTCCGGGATGAGGAGAGGTGTGTCCAATACGGCTTGTTACGGCGATCTCTCACGCGGCCCGCGCATCATCACCCAGAAGACGCGCAAAGAGATGAAGAAGATATTGAAAGAAATTGTCAAAGGTAAATTCGCCAAGGAGTGGATTGCCGAAAACGTTGCCGGACGCCCAAATTTTGACCGCCTGCTCAAAGAAGGCGACGAGCACCTGATCGAGAAAGTGGGCAGGCAGCTGCGCGACATGATGCCGTGGATGAAGAAATAACAGAGGATTGCTGCCGATGAGCTATGCACCTCCAGCTCGTGGGATAAACACGCCCGGACAACTTATGTTCGCTTGTCTATGGCGGCGGGATTCTTAAGTTGCGGGCTTATTTATGGACAGACTGATTATTTTCGACACGACCTTACGCGACGGCGAACAGGCGCCCGGCGCGACGCTCAACGAGCGCGAGAAGATCGAGATCGCGCGCCAGTTGGTGTCGCTCGGCGTTGACGTCATCGAAGCGGGATTTCCCATATCTTCGCCGGGAGATTTTCGCGCCGTGAAACGTATTGCCTCGACGGTCAAGGGGGCTATTGTCTGCGGCCTGGCGCGCGCCGTCACTAAGGATATTGATGCCGCTTATCAGGCGACAAAGCCGGCGCACGACGGAGCCAGGATTCATGTGTTTCTGGCGACGTCGAAGATCCACATGCAGTACAAACTTAAGAAAGCCGAAGATGAAATCCTGCGGCTGGCGACGGAATCCGTCAGATACGCCAAAAAATACACCAGCGACGTCGAGTTTTCCCCGGAAGACGCCTCTCGTACGGAGCCTGAGTTTTTATTCCGTGTGTTGGAAGCCGTCATTAAAGCCGGGGCGACGACCGTCAACATTCCGGACACCGTCGGTTACGCCTACCCGGCAGAATACGGCGTCTTGATTCGCTCGATTCGCGAGCGCGTGCCGAATATCCATCGTGCAGTTATTTCCGTTCATTGCCATAATGACCTGGGGCTGGCTGTAGCCAATTCTCTGGAAGCGGTCAAGGCCGGTGCCCGCCAGGTGGAATGCACGGTCAACGGTATCGGCGAACGCGCAGGCAACGCGTCGATGGAAGAAATTGTCATGTCGGTCAAAACCCGCCGCGATAGTTTTCCTCATATTACGACCGCCATCCATACCCAGGAGATTTATAAGACGTCGCGGTTGGTGAGCAAACTGACCGGTTTTGTGGTCGCGCCCAACAAGGCAATCGTCGGCAATAATGCGTTCCGTCACGAGTCTGGCATCCACCAGGATGGCGTCATGAAGAAACGCTCCACGTATGAGATCATTGCGCCCGAGGATGTTGGTTTTACCGGCACGAGCCTTGTGTTGGGTAAGCATTCGGGCCGCCATGCGTTTGAAAAACGGCTTGCGGAGATGGGGATCAGAGTTTCGGGTGAGGAACTCATCCGCGCCTTTGAGAAATTCAAGGAACTGGCCGACAAGAAAAAGAATGTCTATGAGGAAGACCTGGTTTCCCTCATTGAAGATGAGATCAATAAGCCCGCTGAGATCTGGCAGCTGGCCGCTGTCTCTTATGCCAGCGGCACGCATGTGACGCCTAGCGCGACCGTGCGTCTCAAGAAACAAGGCAGAAGTTTCAGTGTCACCTCGACCGGAGACGGTCCTGTGGACGCCTGTTACAAGGCTATTGAGAAGATCACCAAGGTCAAAACGCGCCTTCTGGATTACAGGATCGAGGCCGTGACGTCCGGCAAGGACGCCCTCGGCGAGGTCGCTGTCCGCGTCCAGTCGGGCAAGAAGATGGCTATGGGCCGCGGTTCTTCGACTGACATTATTGAGGCCTCTGCCAAGGCATTCCTCAACGCCACAAACAAACTTGTCTCTCAAGAGAAAAAGGCAGCGCCTTTCCATCTCTAATGAATTCTCGCGCCCCCCAAGAGCTGTATGGTTTAATAGGCTGGCCTGTTAAACACAGCTATTCAGCGTTCATGCATAATGCGGCATTTAGGCATTATGGCATGGATGCCGTCTATGAGCTTTTTGAAGTTGCGCCCAAAGACCTGGAGACGTTCTTCAAAAAGATAATCGTTGAGAAGAAGATCAGGGGGTTTAATGTCACCGTGCCCCATAAAGAAGCGGCCGTCAAGTATCTCACGGGCAACAAGTCTTTTGGTGTGAGAGCCATAGGTGCCGTTAACACCATTCGTGTCCGTCAAGACGGATTGTTGGATAGCTTTAATACGGACGAGGCGGGATTTACGCGGGACCTTCAGGAGCAGGGTGTTGATATTCGGGGCAAGGCTATCGTTCTGATTGGGGCCGGCGGCGGCGCCAAGGCTGTTGCCTTCGGTCTGGTAAGCCAAGAGCCTTCGGAGATACGTATCTTTGACATGGATGGTTCACGCGCCGAGGCGCTGGTCAAAAACGTCAAAGACTACTATCCTCATGCCGGTATCTTATGCGTTTCGGCGGTCGAGAAACTGGATATCCCGAACGCGGACATCTTGATCAATGCGACCCCCGTCGGCATGAAAGTCGAAGACCCTTTGCTTGTCAAAAAAGATTGGTTGAGGCCCGGTTTGTTCGTTTATGACTTGATTTACAATCCTGCGGAGACTAAACTATTGGCGACAGCGAAGGCTGCCGGATGCCGGACAGCCAATGGGTCGGGTATGCTTTTGTATCAAGGGGCTTTGGCTTTTGAGCACTGGACAGGAAAACCGGCGCCCGTTGAGGTGATGAGGAAGGCGCTTGAAGGAGGCATGCGTGCTTGAAGTGACGCAGGCGATCTTTGTTTTTCTCTTTGCGGTCTGTATCGGCAGTTTTCTGAACGTTTGTATTTATCGCATGGGCCGCGAGCAGTCCATTGTCAAGCCGGCCTCGCATTGCCCTTCCTGCAAACATCCTATCCGCTGGCATGATAATATTCCTTTGATCAGCTATATTTTATTGCGCGGCCGATGCCGCGATTGCCGCCAGCCGATCTCTTTTCGGTATTTTCTTGTCGAGCTGTTGACGGGCGTTTTGTTTCTGATGTTGTATCGCCGTTTCGGCCTGCATGTGCCGTTTTTTGTCTTTGCGATTTTCGTCTCGGGCCTGATTATCGCCACGTTCGTGGATATTGATTTTCAGATTATCCCCGACGAGATCAGCGTCGGCGGCCTTGTTGTGGGGCTCGCCGCCAGCATCATTTTTCCTCAGGTCCAGCATATGCCGACGCACCTGCTGGGTTTGCGCGCCTCGCTTTTGGGTATTGTTGTGGGCGGCGGGACGCTTTGGATCCTCGGCTTGGCCGGAGATTTTATCTTTAAAAAAGAGTCCATGGGCGGCGGGGACATCAAGCTTTTGGCGATGGTCGGCTCATTTTTGGGCTGGCAGGCGGCCCTCCTGGCGCTTCCTTTGGCGTCCCTTTTCGGCGCCGTGGTCGGTGTCATCATCAAGTTGAGGACCAAAGAAAGCGTCATCGCGTTCGGGCCGTATCTGGCGCTCGGTGCGTTGTTATGTCTGTTCTGGATGGACCATATCCTGGCATTTTTGTTCGGCCTGTAGGCCGCTGGAGGGGGTAATCATGTTGAGATTTTTGACTGCGGGTGAGTCGCACGGCCGTTGCATGGTGGCGATCCTGGAAGGGATGCCGGCCGGCTTGAAGCTGGATTTAAAAGAGATGAACATGGAGTTGAAGCGCCGGCAGCTGGGTTATGGCCGCGGCGCCCGCATGAAGATTGAAGGAGACAATGTCGAGATTCTTTCCGG
>CAZAYJ010000130.1:2401-4203 GCA_964489335.1 uncultured Planctomycetia bacterium | reverse complement strand
ACGGCACAAGGTCTTACGTCGGCAAAGAGTGAGCCGCCGGACTCAGACGCCCTTTGAGATGTTTTCCGTCACGCAGACGCCGTTAACGTTGGAGGAAAACCGGCGTATTCTGGCTCTGGGCACGGATACGCGGCCCGGTTTTTGCTGGGTTGATAAAAAAATCCTTTTTCAATTGTCTCCCCGGCGGCAGATAGAGGACATGGAGACATTTTATCGGCGGGCGGCTGCCTTGGTCGCCAAAAGATACCGGGTGCGGCCGGCCCTCATCGCCTTTGATCCTCATCCGCTTTTTGCCTCCCGGCGGCTGGCGCCTCTTCTTCAGAAAGAGTTTTTTCCCTCTGCCCGTCTGCAGGCCATTTATCATCATTGGGCCCATGTGGCCAACGCCGTTTTCGATATGCCTGCGCGGCGACCTTTTATCGGCGTGGCTTTTGACGGGACGGGTTTCGGCGTCGACGGCCGGATGTGGGGCGGCGAATTTTTTTACTGCGGCGCCGGTGGGTTTATGCGTGCAGCCCACCTCAGCTACCAGCCTTTGGCTGGTAATGAAGCGGCGATCCGGGAGCCGTGGCGTATCGCCTATGGGATCCTTAAGACTGCGGGCGCCGGCCGCACACCATTTTCGGAAAAGGTCTCCGCCAGAACGCTCCGTCTTATCGACCAGATGATCGCCCGGGAGGTTCAGACGCCGCTTTCGTCGAGCGCAGGCCGTCTGTTTGATGCGGCCGCGGCGCTTTTAGGTTTGGTTCCGGCGATCGTCAAGCAGGCCCAGGCCGCGCAGGCCCTGGAGGCGTCAGCCGCAACGTGTGACCAGGACGCGAAAGGGTATGCGATTCCTATCGTCAGGCAGTGCGATGGTAGTCTGATCCTGGATACGGGACGTCTTTTCATGGCGATGTGGCAGGATCTCAGACGCCGTCTTCCCAAGGACGTCATCGCCTTGAAATTTCATAAGGCCCTCGCTGAGACTATTTTTCTTGTTTGCAAGCGTCTCTGCCGACGCTACGGTGTGTCTTGCGTCTATGTGTCGGGCGGCGTGTTTCTAAACAGGATATTGACGAAAAAGATTACAGAATTGTTCGACAAGAGCCGGTTGCATCTGGTGGTGCCTTCGCCGATGACGATGACGGATGCCGCGATTGCGCGCGGCCAGGTTGGATATTGCTTGATGAGGCGATTGGGGATTTGAGGATAAGAAATAATCAAATCCCAAGATACAGAAACCAAACAATCTGTTTGCTTGGTGATGGGTAATTTTTCAACATGCACTAGAAAGTGAGCTCATGACATGTGTCTGGCCGTTCCCATGAAGATCGAGACGATTGAGAAGACGGAGGCGCTGGTGAGCGCAGGCCCCCTGAGGGCGCGCGTGAATATCCAGCTTTTGCCGTCTCTAAAGAAAGGCGATTATGTTCTCGTGCATGCAGGGTTGGCGATTGAGAAGCTCGATCCCCGGAAGGCCATGGATACGCTTAAGCATTACCGCGATGTCGCGCGCAGAGGCAGAAAAGAGCTGAGGCCTGCCTGGCTATGGCGCGCCGGATCATCGCCGCTGCCGCAGATCGTTCCTACAAGATTATGGAGGTTTGCGGTACGCATACGGCCGCCATCAGGCGTTTTGGTATTCCCGCCATGCTCTCCGGCCGTATCCGGCTGATTTCGGGGCCCGGCTGTCCCGTGTGTGTGACCAGCGACGCCTATTTGCGGAATGCTTTTCGGATGGCCGCCGAAAAGAATGTGACGATCGCCACATATCCCGACATGTTGCGCGTTCCTGCGGGGGGTGTTTCGCTCCAGGACCT
>CAZAYJ010000130.1:0-2391 GCA_964489335.1 uncultured Planctomycetia bacterium | reverse complement strand
CAGAGGAAGAGCCCAAGATCGAGGAAGAGAAGCCCGACGAGACGAAGGAGGAGAACTAGTTGCCTATAGTTAGAGTCGAAGAAATAAGGGAAATGACCTCTGAACAGAGAAAGGCAAAGCTCGAGGAGATGAAGACCGCGCTATCCAAGATCATGACCCTTCTCAAGGCCGGCGGCGCCGACATCCGCCCTGTGAATTCCGCCCTGGAGGTTCTTGATATTGTCAGAGAGCTGAAAAACAGGACAGTAGTTTTTCTGGCCGTCGGATTTGAAACAACAGCCCCGGCAACCGGCATTCTGGCCCAAAGGGCGTTCCGGGAAAAAATAAAAAATTTGAAAATCTATTCTGCGCATAAGACGGTCCCGCCGGCCCTCATGAGCTTGGGGAAAGACAGGGCGCTCTGTCTCGACGGGTTTCTTCTGCCGGGCCATGTCAGCGTCGTGATCGGCGTAGAGGGCTACCGGCGGCTGATGCGTTTCCTGCGTTTACCTGCCGTCATCGCCGGTTTTGAGCCTCTGGATATCCTTTCGGCGATAGAGGTCCTTGTCAATGCCGTCCGCCATCGCCAGCCCCTCTTGAAGAACGGCTACAGTCGTGTGGTGAGGCCAGGCGGCAATCCGAAGGCAAAAGCGCTCTTAAAGGAAGTTTTCGTATCGAAAGACAGTCTCTGGCGCGGTCTGGGTGTGATCCCTGGAAGCGGTTTGTTCCTGCGCAAACCCTATGATTCTCTCGATGCGCGGCGCGCTTTCGGTCTGAAGGAAGAAGACGGGCATCAGACGCAGGGCAGCGGCTGCCGGTGCGCCGGGGTGCTGACGGGCAAGATTGAACCTGTGGCATGTCGCCATTTCGGTAAACAGTGCACGCCGCAAAAACCCCTGGGTCCTTGCATGGTTTCACGAGAGGGTACCTGTCGGGCATTTTTTGAAACGCTATGAAAGAATATATATCCCTTTCTCATGGTTCCGGAGGCGCGATGACGCAGCAACTCATCCGCGAAATCTTTACATCCGCTTTCGATAATATCTATTTAAGGAAGCTCGACGATGCTTCCGTGGTGGAACTTTGCAGGGGCCGCTATGCGATGACGACAGATTCTTTTGTCGTTGATCCGATCTTTTTTCCCGGAGGGGATATCGGCAAGTTGGCTGTCTGCGGGACTGTCAACGATCTGGCGTCCTGTGCCGCCGAACCCAGGTATCTTTCGGTTACTTTTGTGATAGATGAAGGATTGCCTCTTGATGTTCTGGAGTCCGTTGTTTCCTCTATGGCGCAGGAAGCCAGACAGCAACGCGTATTGATTATCACAGGGGATACGAAAGTCGTGCCTCGCGGCAAGGCCGACAAGCTTTTTATTAATACGACAGGGATCGGTTTGGTTCATAAAACTTTGGAAACAAGCATTATACTCCCCAGATACAAGGTCCTGATTAACACGCCGGTAGCGAAGCACGGTGTGAGCGTTCTGGCGGCCCGCCAGGGGTTTGAAGGCCGGGAAGGCCTAAAAAGCGATTGCAAATCCTTATGGCCTATTGTAAAATTGTTACTTCAAGAACATATTGATGTCCATTTTATGCGGGATCCGACCCGCGGCGGTGTCTCTGCAGCAGCCAATGAGATTGCCCAGTCGAGCGGCCTCTCTCTGGTTTTCATAGAGCGCAAAATTCCCGTCACCGCCTCCTGTAAATCTTTCTGCGAAATATTAGGTTTGGAGCCACTGGATATCGCTAACGAAGGCAAGATGCTCTTTTTTATCGGCGCTAAGGACGTGCATCGCGCCTTAAGGATTTTGAGGTCGGTTCCGTCCTGCCGCCGGGCTTCAATCGTCGGCGATGTTTTGCCTGAAAGAAAAGGCAAGGTTTATCTCAGGACAGCGACCGGAGGATCCAGGATTGTGGGGATGCCGGTTGCCGAGGCCCTTCCGCGGATCTGTTGAGTCATGCATGAGACGGGAGTGATAGAAAAGATGCTGGAGGTGCTTCGCCGGGTTCAGGAGGAACACGGGGGCCGCCGGATCGAAGTGATCACCGTCGAGATGTCCGCGTTCGGCGGATGGAACGAAGAACACTTCCGGCAACATTTTCAGGAAGCGGTTTAGGGAACGCCCTGGCAGGATGCGCGTCTCGACATCAAAAAAGTCATGATAGGACCGGAAGTAAAGCTGACAAGCGTTACATTTGAGGAAGGTGCGCTCGGAGTTGATCCCGCGAGGAGATAGGCCTCCGTATTCCACATAGCGGAGGGCCTAATTCCGCCAGAGGCGGAAGGTTAAAGGAAATAAACGTTACTCCTCGCGTAAACATCTTGTCAATATCTGTCTGCGACCAGTCCTCGTAGAACTCGGACGGGCATCCAGATATTTTCAAGATACGCTCGGAGTTAATCCCGCCAGAG
>CAZAYJ010000129.1:0-4204 GCA_964489335.1 uncultured Planctomycetia bacterium | reverse complement strand
GGGTCTTGGCCGGTGACATCACCCATTATTTTCCAAAAGTAAAAGCCGCAGTGTTCAGATGTCGCGTTGCCTTGGCGATCGGCGATGCCGTCTGGATCAAAGGGAAACACACAAATTTCAGACAGACGGTCGGCTCCATGCAGATCGATCGGAAACCGATTGAGCGGGCGGCCAAAGGGCAGGAAATCGGCCTGGAGGTCTTTAAGGATGTGCACGAAGGCGATCAGGTTTTTTTGACCAGATTATAATAGCGGAGGGGCAGGCTTGTGGAAAATGTTTACTTAAGAGTCGGACAGGAACTGGATTATGATACGGTTGCTGCACATTTGCTTGTGGCAGGCGAGTTGATGGGCGATTGTTTTAGCTGCCGTCATGTAGGGATCGATTATTCCCGAGAAAAGTATTGTCCGCAATGCGGGACGGATTTTCGCTATATCACTTTCCGCAAGAATCCTGATGCCGTCAAGGGGACTATGATCGCCAGGGTTTGCCAGAAGCGGCCGGACTTGACGTATGTGGAGTATCAGGATGTCAAAGATATAGCCGATAAGCGCAAGGCCAAAGATTTTTTTAAATCATGAGAAGTTTGCGTCGATTGATTATGGCAGTGATTTTGTGCGGTGTTGCCGCTGGTTTCTTATTTTTTTGCCGCATACCTAGGGCTTCTTTTGCCCCTCCTACAGGCAGGCCTTCTGTTGCGCCCAAAGCAGTTACCATGTCTAAAACTGTTTTTCCGTCGGGTGAAACGATTTCTTTCGGTGTTTACTCCAACATCGTCAAAGTGGGTTCCGGTGCCCTGACATACGTGGGGCCGGTCGATAATAAGGGCGTCGTCGGTCAGCATGTAAGACTCCGCGTCACAACACTTTCGGTCAACGATACAGAAGAAGTGTATGGTTCCGGTGATTTTAAGCTTCCTTACAAGGTTGACAGACAGCTAAGGCTTTTTGGTAGAGACGAAGTGATCAAAGAAACGTATGCTCCCGGCAATAAAAGCGTTGTCATTTCTAAATCCGTCAATGGTCAGACAGAGCAGTCTGAGACGATCTCTTCCGAAAGGGATCTCGAGAACGTTCTCTTGACAATCTACGGCCTGCGTAATGACCCTCAACTGGCTGTTGGCCGGACTTATGCCGTCAATCTGCCTACTCAGAGGTTTGAATTGATTGTGAAATCCAAAACGTCCATTAAAGTCCCTCTCGGAAAATTTCAGGTTTTCTACATCGAGAGCCAGCCCTCTAAATACAAGATATGGATGACGGATGATGAAAAACGCATTCCTGTGCGCATCCAGGGTCTTGTATCCTTTGGCATGGTCTATTTGGCAGCGACAGCCATCGAGCCATCTTAAATCAGACCTTCTAAGACGCCTGCTTTTCCTCGTTTTATATTGCAAAAATTGTTCAAAACCTTTGAAATAAAAGGACTTTTCTGCTAAACTAACAGCTATGCTTTCAGGCAGAAAGGTTTTGATTTTGTATATCACCGAGCGCTCCGGACACCATAGCGCGGCATCAGCTCTTACGCGTGGATTCGAGCTTGTTGATCCTTCTGTGACAGTAAAATGCATTAATGCGTTCCGTTATTTTTTTCCTGTGGCAGAGTGGCTCACACATAAATTGTATCTATTTGTCATTAAAAGAGTTCCGTCTATCTGGCGTTTTCTTTACGATCGTCCTTCTTTTGTCAAAAAGAGCGACGGTTTTAAGAGATGGCTGCACCGCAGGGCATTCAATAAACTGGAAGACCTTTTGGAAACATTTTCTGCCGATGTTGTTGTGTGCACCCAAGCTTTTCCCTGCGGGATTTTATCGGCATATAAACGAGAACGAGGGGGGCGTTTTAAGCTTTATGGTGTCTTGACAGATTTTGCGCCGCATTCATTCTGGGTCTATGATGAAGTAGATTTTTATGTTGTGGCCAGCGAGCAGACAAGCCAAGAGCTTTCTCGTAAAGGCGTGCCTCCATGGAAGATACGAGTGTTGGGTATCCCCATTGATCCAAAGTTTGCTAAAACGATTGATGCCGTAGAGGTCCGCGCTCAATATGGGCTGGACAAAGATATTCCCGTTGTTTTGGTGATGGGGGGTGGTCATGGTCTTGGCCCTATTAGACAGATCATCAGACAGCTGGACGAATGTGAATTGCCGATGCAGATGATGGTGGTTTGTGGCCTTAACCGTAAGCTTTATGGTTGGATGGTGCGGCAGAAATTTCAAAAACGAGTATTGATTTTTAAATATACCAGCGACATCGACCGTTTGATGAGCGCCGCGAACCTCGTGATAACAAAACCGGGAGGCATAACGACGGCTGAGTCTCTTGCCAAAGGATTGCCGATGGTCATCTTGAATCCTATCCCAGGTCAAGAGGCCAGGAATACGGATTTCCTGGTAGATGCGCGTGCGGCCTTCAGTGCAGAGAGCGTGATGGATGTCGTGCCTGCAGTGCGCTGTATCTTTGCAGGGGGCTTGTCAGATTTCAGGGTGCCGTCGCAGACGGATAGCCGCGCATTGGCTAAGCCGACTTCTTCCCGCGACATCGCCGCCTTTGTCTTAGATAACAGATGATTGCCTACTTTTTTTACAGAATAGGCTATTTTTTTGCAACATTTTTACCTTTGAAAGCCGCTTACGGTTTAGCCGTCGCGCTGTCCTATGCGAAATATTATCTTTCTCCTCGCGACAGACAGGCTGTCATCGGCAACCTTCTAAAGATTCTCCCTTCTGAAAAGCATCATCAGGTCAACAGCTACGCCAAGCAAGTATTCGTGAACTTCGGCAAATATCTGATTGAGTTTTTCCGCATCAAATATTTAAAAAAAGACGACATCGGCAATAAAATTCTGATTACTGGCCGTGAACATATTGATGATGCCTTGAAGTCCGGCAGGGGGGTTATTATTGTGACAGCCCATCTGGATAATTGGGAGCTCGGCGGTGTCAGCATGGCCCTGCTCGGCTATCCTTTTGTGGCTGTGGCGCTGCCGCATCGGCACCCGAAGGTCAACGCTTTGTTTAACCGCCAGAGAGAACGGATAGGCGAAGTGGTCGTACCGTCTTTGGGCGCCGCCCTTAGAAAGATATTTCATGCGCTTCATCATAATCAGATTGTGGCCATCCTGGGTGATAGGGCTTTCTCGACGAGTGGAAAATTGATGGATTTTCTTGGCAGTAAGAAGATGATTCCTCGCGGCCCGGCGGCCTTGGCTGTTAAAACAGGCGCCGTGATCATTATGGGTTTTGTGATCAGGGATGGAATGGACAGACATACGATCACATTCTCCGAGCCCCTTCCCGAAGGATTATCGGAAGATGAATATATCGAGGCGTATACACGTGCTATCGAGGCCCAGATCCGAAAGTATCCGACGCAATGGCTGATGTTCAGGGAGTTTTGGAAAGAATGAGCGCTTTTGTTTGTCTTATTCCGTCGTTTAACGAAGAAAAGACAATCGGCTGGCTGGTCATGAACTTGAAGGCCAAAGGGTTTGATGTCACGGTGATTGATGACGGATCGATAGACCAGACAGCCAGGCTCGCACATGGCAATGGCGCGGAGGTCATTATTAACGAGCATAATCTCGGCAAGGGCGCTTCTTTACGCAAGGCCTTTGAGATTCTTAAAACCCGTGCTTACGAAGGCGTGATCATCATGGATGGAGATGGTCAGCATTTGCCTTCGGATGTTGACCAGTTTATCCAGTGTTTTCGTGATAAATCCCCCGGACTTGTCGTCGGCAACAGGATGCATAGACCCAAGAGAATGCCTTTTGTCAGACAGCTGACGAATGCTTTTATGTCTCTTATGATTTCCAGGATGTGCCGGCAGCGCATCCCCGATACCCAATGCGGTTTTCGTCTTATCTCTATGGATGCCTTGCGCGCGATTTCTCTGAATACGGATCGATATGAGATCGAATCAGAGATGCTTCTGGAAGTCGCACGCTTGGGATTCAAGATTGAATCCGTCCCCATCACATCCGTCTATGACGGCCAGTATAGTGCAATTCATCCCGTGAAAGATACCGTCAGGTTTTTCAAGTTCATTTTTGGAAAAAAAGATGAGACGTAGCGACGCCAGATATGCCGTTGTGCTGGCCGGCGGGGTCGGCAGCAGATTTTGGCCCCAGAGCCGGACGCTCGAACCCAAACAGTTTCTTCGGCTGGGTAGAGACAAGAGTCTTTTCCGCCGTTCTCTGGAG
>CAZAYJ010000128.1:2526-4218 GCA_964489335.1 uncultured Planctomycetia bacterium | reverse complement strand
GCCGAAGAGATTCAGGACGAGGCGATCAAGTGCAAACATTGCGGCACGCTGCTGGAATCCAGCGGCAGGTTGGAATCCGCCGGTCCCAAGGTGAAGTGGTATTTTAAAACGTCGACCCTGGTGGTTGCCCTGTTGTGCGTGGGGCCCCTGGCTTTGCCGCTCATGTGGTTCAACCCCCGCTTCAGCACAAAAAGCAAGGTCGTCTGGAGTATTGTCATTATTGTGCTGTCGTATTATCTCGTCGTCGTTCTTGTGGATGCCCTGAAGACCATCAGCGCATATTATCAGGAAATGCTCTAGAGACTACATGGACCTGTCCCTTTATATCCACATCCCTTTTTGTAAATCCAAATGTTTTTATTGTTCTTTTGCTTCCTATCCCGGACAGGAGGACATGATTGATATCTATCTGGACATGTTGGAGCGGGAGGCGGCGTGTTACGGCAAACCCCGGTGCTCGACCGTCTATATCGGCGGAGGAACCCCGACGTATTTATCTGCGGCACAACTCGAGAGGGTCCTGCGGATCGTCAGGGATTATTTTGTCATCGACGATGACGCCGAGTTTACCGTCGAGGCGAATCCGGCCACTTTCGACCGCACCAAGGCAAAACTCCTCTTGCGTTCCGGGGTTAATCGCGTGAGCCTGGGGGTTCAGTCTCTCCATGACGACACCCTCAAATGGCTGGGCCGGCCGCACTCGGCGACGGAAGCCCTGGAAAGCTACCGGTTGTTGCGCGATGCGGGCTTCGGGAATATCAGCCTTGATTTTATCTATGCGCTGCCGCATGAAACACAGGATCAGGTGAAGGCCGACCTCGAAGAGATCGTGGCTCTGGAGAGCGAGCATGTTTCTCTCTATGCCCTATCCATCGAAGATGGAACGGAGTTGTCGCATCGCCAGGTCCAGCCGCTTGCGCCCGACCGGCAGGCCGACGATTACCGTATGGTCGTCGCCTTTCTGAAGGCGTGTGGCTATATCCAGTATGAAGTGAGCAATTTTTCCAGAGAGGGATATGTCTGCGCACATAATATGCACTATTGGCGCGCCGGGGATTATATCGGCCTGGGAACGTCCGCGCACTCCCATATTCTCGGACACCGCTTTTGGAATGTCGGCACGGTTTCCGAATACATTTCTTTTGTCAAAGAAAAGGGCCATGCGCGCGACGGCGAAGAGAGACTGACGCCCCAAGAGCGCCTGAATGAGGCTTTTTTGGTCGGTCTGCGGATGTGCGAGGGTGTTTGGCTTGAAGGCCTGGAAAGGCGATTCGGCGTGACGGTGGAAGAGCGCCAGAAAACCCTTGTCCGGCAATTCGTCCAGGAAGGTCTTCTGGAAGAAGAGGGGGGCGTTGTGCGCGCGACGCTTCAGGGGATGCTGGTTTTGGACGAGATGTGCGGGCAACTATATTGAGGTTTGCCCAAAAAAGTTTAGGATTTTTTCTTCCGTGCGGATATAATAAATAAGTTGGCAGAGAACAGGCGAGAGAGAACAGATGGGGTGATGCATGAACGGTGAGAGGCGAGAAGGAAGCGGAATGGTTGTATTCTTGAGATCTTTTGGTTCTTTTATTTTGCTATTCTCTGCGCTCAGTTTTCTGTTTTCTGTCCTGAATGGATGCGCTCAGTGCACGCTGATGCGTTCGGAGTATTATGACATGACAGGCCAGGTTTTTACGCCCAAGGCCGCAG
>CAZAYJ010000128.1:0-2516 GCA_964489335.1 uncultured Planctomycetia bacterium | reverse complement strand
CCATCTATGAAGCCGGGCAAGACGTCGGCCATCCCTACAGGGAGATCGGTGTGGTCAAGGTGACCGCCCAGCCGAAGACCAGCCGTCAGGAAGCAGAAGAGGAATTGAGGAAACGCGCGCGGCTGGCCGGCGCAGACGCGCTGATTGATATGAAATTCCAGGAGGATAAGGAGAACAAAACCTGGTTTTGCGGCCGCCTGATGTCGACGAAGCACAATGTCGCCGCTTCTGCCAGAGCCGTCGTGTTTACGGACACCAACACCCATGGCACAGCAAACCCCTAAGTATATTCTTCTCGTTGACGACGAACAGGATTTTATTGAGCCCATTTCTTTTTGGCTGCGTTCCAAAGGGTATGACGTCGGTATGGCGTCGGACGGCCGCCAGGCGCTGGAGTCTATTTCTTCGCGGAAGCCCGATATTGTTTTTATGGATATCAATATGCCGGGTCAGAGCGGCCTGGAGACGTTAAAGATCATCCGTCAGACAGACCAGGACCTGCCGGTAATCCTTTTGACATCGGCGTATGGTGATGAGGCCAAGATCGTCGCGGCTCGTTCCCTCGGCGTTTCAGGATTCTTTGCCAAAAACTATACTTTTGAGCAGTTGATGCAGGTGTTGCAAGTGGCGCTTAACACGCATCGCAGCCTCCGTCCTTCTGAGGGAAATGAAAAGCCGTAGCCGGAGGCGGGGCATGGACAGGGCGGGCGAGATTCTCAGGCGCTTGAAGAAAAAATATCCTTCTCCGCGCATTGCCCTGCAGTCCCGCACGCCCTTTGAGCTTCTGGTGGCGACGATTTTGTCCGCACAGTGCACGGATGCGCGCGTGAACCTTGTGACAGAGAGTCTCTTTAAGAAATACAGGACGCCTCAGGATTACGCCAGAGCCAAGCCCGTGGCATTGGAACAGGAAATACGCTCGACGGGGTTTTACCGCAATAAGGCCAGGAATATCATCGCCGCGGCCAAAAAGATCGTGGCGGATTTCGGCGGTAATGTGCCGCGGACAATGCCTGAGCTCCTGACGCTGCCCGGCGTGGCGCGCAAGACCGCCAATGTCGTGCTCTATAGCGCTTTCGGCGTCAATGAAGGGATCGCCGTGGATACGCATGTGATGCGCACAAGCCGGCGGTTGGGATTGACCACATACGACGATCCCGTCAAGATCGAGGGAGACCTGATGCGCCAGGTGCCGCAGGAGGCCTGGGGGGATTTCAGCCTGCGGCTGATCCTGCACGGCCGCCAGACGTGCGCGGCCAAGGCGCCGAAGTGCCCGGTCTGCATCCTGGTTGATCTGTGCCCGTCTAAAAAAATATTTTTCCCGCAGGGTTTCGGAGCGCCGCAGGAGGTCTGATGGAGCGCCGTAAGAAAATATACGAGCCGATCACGCCCGAGGAGAGGCAGAATCTTTTGCATAATTATCTGCCATTTCTATCTCGCGGGAAATTCGTTAATGTCGCCACGTGCAACGAGGAGCGCATGCCCAACGTGGCGCCTAAACTGATCGCAAAGGTTGACAATAACCTCGTCTATCTCGTCGATTACGTCATGGGGACGACCTACACCAACCTGAAGATCAATCCCCGCGTCTCCCTTTCTTTTATCGACGACAAAACCCTGACCGGTTACCAGTTGAACGGTGCCGTCACCGTCTTGGCCAGCGGCGAAGAGTTCGAAAAGCTTTCCGAGGAGTTTCAGCAGATCAAGACGAACTTTACGGTCGAGCGCATCCTGTTCAACGTCAGGACGGGGGAAAAGGCTTCGTCGCTGGATCTCTCTCTTCCGGAAAAATTCATCATTCTGAAGGTGAAGGTCTTCGAGATTGTCGAGATCAGCTCGACCGGGCGCTTGAAATCCAAATTCGCCCTTTAAGCGGCTTAATCTTCGCCCCCCTGTTGCGGCGAAGATACCCCGTACGATCTTTACAATGCGGGGCAATCAGATTCTTATCGGTTATGCATCATAGATTGGGCAGGTTGAGAGTTTTTTGCCGGACAGCCCTTCTTGCGGCCTTGCTTGTTTTGTCTCTTGCCTCTCCCGGCGCCTGCATCTTGTCTCCTGAGTCGCTGCGTCGCGCCCCCGAGATCAAGGGCAGCGGCTGGTGCAAGATCGAGCAGTACCCCCACATCAGCCTCAAGTCTCTGCAGGGAAACGTTATTCTTCTGGTTTTCTGGGGTAACGGCGACATGGATCTGGCAGAGCTTTTCTCAAAGGTCAACGCCCTGCGCGACCGTTACAAAGACAGAGGGTTGGAAGTCATCGGTATCCACGATTCGGAAATGGGTGTGAATGTGTCTGAAGCCGGCGTGATCAACGAGATTCGGACATTCGACATTACATTTCCGGTTGTCTTGGATTCGGACGGGCTGATCCAGCTGGCTTATGAGCAGCTCGGCGGTGTGTCTTTGTATTTGATTGACCGCAAGGGGTATATCCGCAACCAGTTCAGCGTCGGTTTTTCATGGAAAGACGTCGAACTCCAGCTCCAGATGCTCTTGGAAGAAGGGCATTCCCGG
>CAZAYJ010000127.1:1485-4238 GCA_964489335.1 uncultured Planctomycetia bacterium | reverse complement strand
TCAAAAGTCTGGTGCAGATACCTTGCGGCGATCAGTATGACAGCGAGAAAAAACAACAATAACGTCAATTTTGTCTGGACTCTCACGATCTTATATCCCCTTAATGCTCCCTGTTGCTCTCATGTGTTCCTTATTTAATAACTAAAGGTCACACTGACCTCAATCTGATAAGCGCCGTCAGCCTCGCCGTCTCCCCGCACAAAAGGGGAAAAAAGGCTGCCACCGGTATCGTCCCGCTCCTCTTTGTAGTATTCCCCCGGGAAAAAATAACCACAAAACAGACTCAGGACCACATGTTTATTCAGCTCATAGTTGAAATACATGTCCAACTCATTTCCCAGGTCTGTCGCAAGCGTCTTCGTCGCACCTCCCAGCGCGCCTACGCCGCTCTCGGCTGACCTCAAATACCACCAGTCAAACGTCATGGAGAGTTTTTCCGTTATCTGAAAATCCAACCCCAGACAGACAAGGATGAGGTTCTCGAACAAATAAGGGTCTGAAAATGTGGTCGGACGGCTGATGCCGTAATTCAACCCGTTGCCTCCGCCCATGGCCACCAAAGGCATGCTCTCCGGGCCGATGGGATAAATAGAATCCGCCAGATTGGTATTCAGCGGAGAATAGACGCTGAAGGCGCGATTTTTGCCGCTGGTGAATACGTCGTCGCCTGCCTGGTCCAAGGGCACCTTATTGCCAGAGGCATAGGCAAATCTCGAATGGGGAACGATCTTCTTGAATCGATAAGCGGCATCCGCATAAACGAGCCAACCGCAGTGCTCGACATCCTTATAGGCGGGATCCTCAGACTTGGCCTCGCCGAAATTCCTGGCCGCCTCTATCCCTAAAGAAAATTTATCCAGCGTCGCATCCCAGGAAAGACCACAGGTGCCCAGGATGTCTTCATGCGTGGGCGCGGAAAAAAGATTTGTGCGTTTCCCGCCAGAATAATCCGAGAGGACTTCCACATAAGGCTGGAGAGAATAATTCTTAAAGGTGAAAAGCGCGTCGGCGGCGAAGAAATTGGCCTTATTCGGCGTATAGTGAATGCCCTGTTCCCTTTCCTGTTCGATGCGCGGCCCCCGGTAGCTCTTGTTCGCCAGGTCAGGACGGCAATAATAAAGGGTCCACCTCAAGTTTTCTGTTTCGCCGTATACACTCGCCGAATAATTCTCGTAGTCGGAAGGCACGGCGAGATTGTTACCGGCCTCATAGACAAATAAGCCGCTTTTCAATCTGGAAGGCAGGCCCCGGAGACCGAAATCATACCAGAACTCTTCGACGTGGGGCAGGAGTTCTGCGTCGCGGTATCTCTCGACCTTTGCCGTGGACGTCATGAGCGTATTGTGAATGAACAGGGGCGCATCGTAGTCATATGGTCCGTTTCTCTCCAGCTTCAAGTGTGCCTGCGGCCCGTCTTCTTTAAAGGCAAGGTCGAGACCAAGACTATAATCAATGCCGAGATACGCCGAGGAGTCGTCCTTGTTCTTATTGTCTAAATCAACGGTATTCTTTAACACAACAGCGTCAGTCCTGAGATAAGGGCTGACGCTGAAAAGAAAATTCTCGTTTTTGATGATCTCGATCTCTGCCGAAACGGAGCCGACAAAACCAAAAAAACAGATAACGACGCATAGCAGGCTCTTGTCTATCATCTGTCGGGTTTTCCGCATCGATCACCTTAAAAGACAGGCCGGATTCATCCGCTACAAACAACTTGCCTATTATATCGCAGAGGACAAAGAAAGCGCGAAAAAAATTCCTAGGAGCGCGGTCGGCATGAATCTAGTTTTTGCCAAAGAAGATCCGGAACGGGATAGTCGCGTATGCGGGCCTGGCGGCAGTGCGCTTCGGCCCGGCGGCAATCGCCGTTGAGATAATAAGCGAAACACAGATTGTTATGGACCAGGCCCGAAGACGGCGCCAGCGTCCGCGCCCGCTCCAGGACAGAGATCGCTTCTTGCGGCCGCCCCAGCGCGCAGAGAACCGAACCGAGATTCGAGAGCGCGCCGATGTCTCTTGGATTCTTCTGCACGGCCAAACGGGCATAGGGCCATGCGGCCGCATAGGCCTCTTTGTCCATCAGGGCGACGACGAGACCGTTATATACTTCAACATCTTGGACGCCGGCCGCGACGGCCCGTTTGTAATGGACGATTGCCTCGTCGAGATTGCCCTGCTTGTAAAAAATCGTCGCCAGGGCCTCATGGGCCAAGCCGAAATCCGGATTTTCCTGCAAGGACTGCCGCAGAAATCCTTCAGCTTCGGGCAGGGCCTTGCGATTGATAGCCATAAGCGCAAGATTATAGTACCCTTCGGCGCGCGTCTCGGGATCCCGGGAGATCGATTCCCTCAAGAGCGCCTCGGCGCGGGCGGCATCGCCCAGAGACGCATAGGCCACCGCCAGATTGATTTGATATTTATACCTCTTGTCCGGGTCTGCCTTGATGGCGGCCCGGGTCACTTCAATCGCCTTATGATACTGACCCTCCGAAAGATAATACAGAATCGCCAGGTTGGCGTTGTAAAGTTGATAATATCCCTTATATAAGGTATAACGCTCGTCGATGATGCGCGACATCTGCGTCGAATCCTTGAACGCCTTCCCATACGACCCTTCGTTGATGAAAGCCAAGCCCCTGTTATTGTAGGCAATGACCACCTGCGGATATTTTTTGAGGATATCCGTCCAGAATGTCACGCTGTTCTCCCACACCCTGCAGCGCCTGTGCGTCGTCAACGCGCAAAACAGGACG
>CAZAYJ010000127.1:0-1385 GCA_964489335.1 uncultured Planctomycetia bacterium | reverse complement strand
CGCGCCAGCCGTGCGCACGGTCCCAAAGCCAGAAAAACCATTCAGCCAGAATAAAAAACATGCCGATCGAAGCCATATAGACGAAACGGTCGGCCACCTTTGTATCCCCCATCGGCAGGAACTGTAATAGAGGCAAAAGGGAGACGATGAAAAAAAGACAGCCAAAAACCACGGCGCGGCTGCGGCGGACCGACAAGACAAAGATGGAAAAAAACGCCAGAGGCCAGAGATAACTGCTGATCCGGTAAGCGGTCGCATAGAACACGTCTGCCGGATAATAGGCGGACAATCCTGCAGGCCAAAAGATCCGCCCCAGATAAAATGCGAGCGTAAACAAAGGGCCGTTGCGGAACTTCTCGGAAGCCGCCAGGCCGACGATATCATGGCTGCCGCCATAGACGGAATAGAGCGCGATAAGGGCGAAAAATGCCGACAGGACGAAAAAGGGAATCTTTTCAAGAAACATATGGAGATCCGGCCGGCGGCGCAGGTAATAATCAAAACAAAACAGCATGACCGGCAGCGTCACAGCCATGGATTTGGATAACAACGAAAGTAAAAAAAGTACAAGGGCGCTCCAGAGATAGCGGGCCTTGAACTGCCGCTGAACATAATGCACATAACTGACAAGGGCCCCTAAATAGAAAAACGCATAGAGGACATCCTTGCGCTCCGCCACCCACGCGACGCTTTCGGCGCGCAAGGGGTGGATGCTGAACAAAAGCGCCACAAAAAAAGCAAACGCATCCCGGCCGCGCAACAAACGCACCAGCCAAAAGACCAAAAGGCCGTTCAGTGCGTGCAGAACAAAATTCGTCAAGTGATAACCGAAGGGCTCCAGATGTCCTATCTGGTAATTGACCAGAAAGCTCAAAAGTGTCAACGGCTGATAATTGCTGACATAATAAGACGTGAATATCTTACGCAGATTGGCCGCCGTCAGGGCCTTGATGGAAGAGTTGTTGAGGACATAGACCTGGTCATCCCAATTGATGAAGCCGTTACGCAAAGACGGCAGAAAAACCAAAAGGACAATAACGGTCAGGAGACAGGGCAGAAAAATCCGGGAATATCCTGCATATCTGTCCGAAAGGGTCTTGCGAATGCCTGGAGTGAATGATCTCGGTATGGACATTGTCGTCGGAAAGCGAAGCTCCGCCGGCACGCACGTCTGCCTGCTTGTCGAAGAGAAGCAGGCAAACAAGCCGATGGATTCTTTTCTGTCGGTGGACAAGGAAAGCGCCCTTAAGGCGCTATTATAACAAAACCGGCAGGACGTTGGAAGAAAAAAACACCCTTCCTAGATCCTAAGGAAGGGTGTTTTCCGGTGAAACCTGTCAGAACAGACTATTCTTCGGCCTTAACCTTCTCGACATGCGCAGGCA
>CAZAYJ010000126.1:0-4243 GCA_964489335.1 uncultured Planctomycetia bacterium | reverse complement strand
TCGCGGTTTTATGTCTCTTTTGAGGACGACCTGATGCGTCTTTTCGGCTCCGACCGGCTCATCGGTATCATGGACAAGATGGGCGTCGAGGACGGGATGGTGATTGAGAACGTTTTTATTACACGCCGCATCGAGGACGCCCAGCGCCGCGTCGAGGCCTACAACTTCGATATCCGCAAACACCTCTTGGAATATGACGATGTCATGAACAAACAGAGAGAGGTTGTCTACAGCGAACGCCGCCTGATCTTGGAGGGGGGGATGGCGGACCTCAAGGATTTTCTTTTTGACATGATCGAGGATTGCATCGGCCGCAACATTCCCGTCTACTGCCCGGAAGGCCAGATGCCGCAGGACTGGAACTGGGCGGGCCTGGACGCATGGCTGAAACAGAAACTCGGCGGCGGCATTGCGGTCAATCCCGAGGAGCTCGCTGCCTTGGAAGCCGCCGGCGTCAAAGAGGAGCTGACGGCCAGGGCCAGGGAGCTTTGGGAAAAAAAAGAGCAGGAGACGGGCGCAGACAAACTTGAGCCGATGCTGCGCATGGTCATGCTCCACGTCATCGACAGCCGCTGGAAAGACCATCTTTACGGCATGGACTGTCTCAAGGAAGGTATCGGTCTGAGGGCCTACGGCGCACGCGATCCGCTGATCGAATATCAGAAAGAAGCCTACAATATGTTCGTCGAGATGATGGAACGCATCAAAGACGAGATCGTGGAGCTCGTCTTCCGGATGCAGCTCCTCGAGCAACGGGAATTAAAAGGCGTCTTCACATCTTTGCCGCAAAAGATGGAACACAGGGAGTTTGGCGGTCTGTCTGCGACGAGTGCCCAGGTGCGCTTGTCGCAGGAGGAAGAAGGCGCCGCGGGCCCGGAAGGCGCGCCTGCCGCGCCCAAGACGGTCCGCCACGACGGTCCCAAGGTCGGCCGTAACGACCCGTGTCCCTGCGGCAGCGGGAAAAAATACAAAAAGTGCTGCGGCGCCAACGGCTAAGAGCCGGAAGGAAGATGTTGCGGTGTGACGGGAAAGGTATGTTTCTTTCGCGCGTGCAAGAGAATATTATAAAAATGAGATGGACGCCCTGGATGCTGGCGTTTTTGAGCGCCGCCCTCCTGCGGCTGTCGTTTCCCAGGCCCGGCATATGGCTGTTGGCGTGGGTTGCCCTTGTCCCGCTCTTCTTTTCTCTTGAGCGCAAAGATACGGCGCAGGTTTTTGTTATGAGCTTTGCCGCCGGTTACGTCTATAACGTCGCGCTTCTTTTTTGGCTTATTCATGTGACGGTCGCCGGCATGCTCGTTTTGTGCGCGTATCTGGCTTTGTATCCGGCTGTCTTCGGCTTGGCTTGGGCCTATAGCCGTCGCTATTTTTCTTTCGGCGCGCGCCTGATCTTTGCGCCGTCCGTCTGGATCGTCCTGGAGTTCGTGAGGGCGCATCTGTTGACGGGCTTTCCTTGGGCGTTTTTGAGTTATACGCAGACGCCCGACATCATTGCCCTCCAGGGCGCCGATCTTTTTGGCAGCTGGGGGCTTTCTTTTATTCTTGTGTTTGTGAACGTCTTTATCTTTGAGGGGCTGTCGGCGCCGGGAGGCCTAGCCCTGCGTTCCGGCCGTTTTCTTGTCCCCTTCGCTGTCGTGGCCGCATGGTTTTCTTACGGTTTCTGGAGGATCTCGCAGCCCGTCGTCCAGGACGATCTGACCAAGGTGGCCGTCGTCCAGGGGAATATCCCGCAGGAGATCAAATGGGTGGAGCGCTTTAGCGAAGGGATCTTTCGCAAACATGCCCTGTTGAGCGAATTGACGGTCTTAAAGGAAAATCCAGATCTGATCATTTGGCCGGAGACCTCCTTTGCGGATTATCTTGAGGCGGGCGTCAATGACCGCGAATTGAGCGATCTGGCGGTCCGGTTGAACGTGCCGCTGGTGGTCGGTGCCGTCCGTTTTGAGGATTTGCATTATTACAACAGCGCCCTTCTCTATGATGCGCAGGGGCGGCTGGCGACGGTTTATGACAAGATACATCTCGTCCCCTTTGGCGAATATCTCCCGGGCCGGCGCTATCTGCATTTCCTGGAGAACGTCATACCGATTGAGGATTTTACCCGCGGCGACGATTTTCATATCTTTTGTGTTCCTTCCGCAGCCGGCTGCGGTTTGCGGTTTGGAATCCTTATCTGTTTCGAGGATATCTTTCCGGAATTGAGCCGGGCCTTTGTCGCCCGGGGCGCCGATTTCCTCGTCAATATGACCAATGACGGCTGGTTCGGGGATACGTCAAGTCCTTTCCAGCATGCGCAGGCGTCCGTGTTGCGGGCTGTCGAGAACAGGGTGTATGTGGTGCGGGCGGCCAATACGGGTATCTCCTGTATTATTGACGATGCGGGCCGCTTTGTCGCCGGCGTGGCTGACGAGAATGGCAAAGAGACGTATGTCCGCGGCGAGGCCGCAGCGGTCATCGGCGCGACCCGGCGCACGAGCCTGTACACGCGCGTCGGCGATGCGTTGATTCCCATTGTCAGCTTCTTAATTTTTGGTATGATAGTGTGGCGGAGGAGGCGGAGTTGAGAGATATCCTCAAAATAGCCGTCTTGTGGATCACGGGGGCGTTTTTGGCATCTTCAGCGGTGGCGCTGGCGGCAAAGCCGGGTGCTACGGATGTCCGCCGGGAGCTGGCTGTCCATTATTATCGCGGCGTCGTCAACTACGAGGCCGGACGGTTTGAAGAAGCCCTTAATGAGTTCAGGGCGGTATCTTCCATTGATCCCTATTATAAGGACACCCAGAAATACATCACACAGTCCATGAATCGCCTGGAACAGTACCGCAAAGACCTGCTTGTGCCCAAAGACGGCTCGTCTTACGAGGCCAAGGGCGTTGACCTGTATTTTCTGGGAAAGATGTACTACGAAAAACGCGACTATGACCGGGCCCTGGAGGCGTTCAAGGCCATCTTGGACCAGAACCCCGGCGATAAATTCGCTCTTTATTATGCCGAGCTTTGCGAACAGGCGCTTGGCCCCAAGGCTAAGAAGGATTCCGCCATCTCCGGTCCCAGAAGCCGTGCCGAAGAGGTGATGGGTATGGAGAAGGAGATTGCCTATATGAAGGAAGACATGTCCGCCCAGGAGGATATGGATACGTTCCTGGAGGAGAAGGCCCAGAGGCGGGCGGACCGCGACGAGATGATCAGAAAGAAGGAACGGCAACTGGGGCGGCAGGAAGCGATCCTGGAAGAAGAAAAGCAGGGATATCTCGCCGAAGCGAAGCTCGCCAAAAGAGCCAGGAAGCTCGACGCCGAGACGGAAAAATGGCGGCGCATGAGGGCCGAGATATCTTCGCGCAAGCCGGGCATACCGGCGGAACTTACGGAATTTCCGATCTATGTGAATAAGGCAGAGGCTTATTACAAGGATATGAAGGACGACCTGCGGACGAGCCGCTGGAATTCCGCGGGTTTGAGCGCGGTTGAATCGTCTCTTTATTTCTGCGATGCCGTTCTTATTTATTATTATGCGATAAAAAGCGCTTATCCGGAGCACGAGAACATCACCCGTCTCATGGCGGACCATATCGATCGCGAGGATGCCGAAGAGAATATACTGCGGTTGAGGGCGATTTTGAACATGAAGTCCATCGCAGAGGAGGAAGACAGGCCTCTGACGCGTACGGAAGCGCTTTTCCTGGCGGATAAGGCGGAACGGCTGATCGAGTGGTGCCGTTCGATTTTGCCGTAGGGGTTTAAAAGAAAATTTTTAAATGGTTGAAAAATAACGGTTACTCTTTGCGTAACCATCTTGTAACTATCTGTCCCGGCCTGCCTTCGGCCAAGGGCGGCCAGACCAGTCCTCGCTCGGCCCGGAAGCCGGGCCAGGCGCGGACAGGTTCCGCAGAAAGCGGCACACCGGCTTGTCCGATAGGGCCGGGTGAAGAGGTTAACCTCACAAGGGGGCAGGTCTTCGCAATTCCAAGTAAGCGAAGGGCCTAATTTTGTGAGGAAAAAACCTCGATATAGGCAAAATTAAGGAAATAAACGTTGACTCCTCGTGTAAGCAGCTAAAGATTTCTGTCTGCAACCAGCCTCGTCTCGGCCCTGGCCGATAGGCTGGGCCAGGACTCGGCGGGCATCCAGAAATTTTTCAGATACACTCGGAGTTAACCCCACAAGGGGGTAGACCTTCGCAATACCAAATAAGCGAAGGGTCTAATCCCGCCAGAGGCGGGATTAAGGAGTTTGTAATGAAATC
>CAZAYJ010000125.1:0-4245 GCA_964489335.1 uncultured Planctomycetia bacterium | reverse complement strand
TTTTGTCAACAAGGGCGGCATCTGCGGGGGTCTTGGGATGAATGAATGTCCGTGGGGCATCAGGGATGTGTTTGTCGTTTTTATTTACGCCCTGGTGCTTTTTTTTGTCTTTAGTTTCTGGGCGACGGTCGCATATTTTCTGTTTGCTTTCATCATGGGGTTTTCCTATCAGGCACCTGGGCTCTATCTGCACTTCATCCGTCGCGCCTCCGATTTCCTTACGGTCATCCTTTTCTACGGCAGTCTTTTGGTGGCGATGAAGGTCAAGATTTTTGACAGATATCACCTGGACCCGCTTGCCTATTTCGTCAGGAGGGAGAATATCGTCCGTGACATCTTCCTGGGGCTGCGCAGCTACTTAAGATTTATCCTTATTTTTTTGTCCGCAGTCATCCTGGTAGACCTGGCGGCGAGGGTGTGGGATCTTATTTTCGGTTCCCATGCCTACGAATCGGTGAATGTATTTTTTCAGGCGTCGGAGATCGAGAATGCCGCGACGCGCAAAGGCAGGATAGGACTATCTGGTTTTGTGCTCGTGTTTCTGCTTGGGCCTTTCCTGGAAGAGCTCTTTTTCAGGGGATGCCTGTATCGGGCCCTGCGCCGCCGCCTGAATGTGCTTGCCGCCGTCCTAACCAGCAGTTTCATTTTTGCGCTCATGCATGGCTATTTTTTTCTTTTTCTTTATGTTTTTTTCGTTGGGTTGTCTCTGGCTTATCTGTATGAGAAGACGGAATCTCTTGTCGCTCCTTTAAGCTTCCACATGCTCAATAATCTGTTCGTGCTTGTTTTGTTCTTTCTGGGGCTTTGACGCACGCAAAGCTTTCCTGCGCCGTTGAAGATGATTATTTTAAGTTCCTTGCAACTCTCCATAACTTAAGTTAAAATAACACTTTATTGATCTGGCTTAAAGCGGATGGACATCGGTTTCATTGTGATGCATAATTGACTGCGGTTTCATGAAGAAAGAATACTATATCGGTGTTGATGTTGGCGGGACTTTTACCAAGGCCGCTCTTGTGGATCACAAGGGGAGGGTCCTATCAAAAGCACAGGTATCTTCCCGTGGTTTCAGTAATAGGAGATATTTCGCCGATACGCTGCGCAATATATCCCTGCGCCTGGCGGTTTTGGCGCGCGTCTCTTTTGGGGAGATTTCTGCCATGGGTATCGGTTTGCCCGGGCCGGTCGATACGGATCGCGGCATTATCCTGAGTCTTACCAATATCAAGGGCTGGAACCATTTTCATCTCGCCGGTTTTCTTAAGAAATACCTGCCTTTTTCCGTCTACGTGGATAATGACGCCAATTGCATGGCTCTGGCTGAATCGAGGATTGGTGCCGCCAGGGGCGCCCGTTTTGCCTTGTGTTTGACCCTTGGAACAGGAGTTGGCGGCGCGCTGATTTTGGATAACGATATTTATCGCGGTCCTTTTTTTCTGGGCGGTGAAGTGGGGCATATGCCTCTGAGTGCCTCGGGTCCGGTCTGTACATGCGGTGGCATCGGCTGCCTGGAGAGATATGTCGGGAATCAGGCTATTGCTGTTCATGCGCGCCGTGTCTTTGGGAAAGCTGTCAGCCTTGAAGAGGTTAGTCGCCTCGCCAGGCGCGGCCATGCCAAGGCTAAAAGAGTCTGGCAGGGCGTGGCAGCTTCCTTGGCTTTGAGTATTGCAGGGATCGTCAATGTCCTGGGGCCGCAGGTCATCGTCATAGGCGGTGGCGTAGCCCAGGCGGGCGCCGTTCTTCTGGATCCCTTAAGGACGCGCGTCAGACAGCACGCGATGAGGCATCTTAAAAACAAGATAAAAATCGTCAGGGCAGTACTTGGAAACGATGCGGGTTTCCTGGGGGCGGCCCTGTTGGCAAAGGAAAAGCTCGCCGCAAGATGAACGGTATGCGTTTTTCGGTCATCGGTTTGTTTCTTTTGGCCTTTTTTGGCTGTGTCGCTTGCGCAAACGCTGCGGTAGGCAAACAGCCGCTTACGGTCAACGGTGATGTCGTCGAGTTTTTCTCGGAAGGCCGTGAGATCGTCGCTAAGGGGAATGTCGAGATCATTGGCCAGGACTTGCGCATCACGGCCGATGAGGTCAGAGTGTTTTTTGACGAGAAGCTTGTCATCGCTGACGGCCATGTGGTTTTCAGGCGCGGGTCAGAAGAGGCCGAAGGCGACATGGTCATCTTTGATTTCGGCGATAGGACCGGCACGCTCATCAATCCGCATGTGCGCATGAGCCCGTATTACGGGAGTGCCGCGGTTATGGAGAAACTAGGACAGGAAGAAATTGTCCTGAAAGACAGCGTTGTCAGCACCTGTGACTTGCCGCATCCGCATTACGCCTTGACGTGCAAAGAAGTGACGACAGAACCCGGCAAGGTTCTGCGCGCCAAAGGCACCACGGTTTCCCTTCTGGGCATTCCCGTTATGTATGTGCCTTCTTATTCTCACCGCCTGACCGATAAACGGCCCCGATTCATGATCGTGCCGGGCAACAGGAAGAATTACGGCATGGAACTCTTCGGCTCCTGGAGGTATTATCTGAACGAGAACGCCAGGGGCGTCCTGCATTTTGACTGGTATCAAAAGAAGGGCTGGGCGGAAGGTATTGACTTGAATTATGACACCAAGATGTTCGGCATCGGTAACGTCAAATACTACCGCATCGATGAGAAAGATACTAATAAGGACATCCCAGAGAATGAGCGGCGGACCCAGGAGCGTTCCCGCATTGAGGTCCAGCATAAGTGGCAGATGACGGACGTCGACCAGGCGATTTTGTCGTATTACCGGGCGTCCGACGTGAACTTCCGCAAGGATTATTTTTACCGTGAATACGAAATAGACACCCAGCCTTCCAGTTTCTTTCTTTATTCCCATGTTTTTCCCAGCGCCACGCTGAGCTTTTTGGGGCAGCCGCGCGTCAACGCCTTTGAGACCGTCCTGCAGAAGATCCCGGAACTCAAGCTCGAGACCATCAATCAGAAGATCGGCGATTCGCGTTTTTATTTTAAAAACACGACCACGTCCGCCTTCCTTTCGAATACGACGGCCAATTCCAATCAGAACACGGAAACGGCGCGCGTGGATACGACCAATCAGTTCAGTTATCTTTTTCGCTGGGCAGGTCTGGAGTTCAGTCCTTACGTGGGAGAACAGCAGACCTATTACAGCCGCGGCGTCAACGGCCACGAGAGCCTGATGCGTAGCATGTTTTTTACCGGCTTGGACATGAGCACGAAGTTGTTCAAAATATATGACGTGGAATCGAATTTTATGAAGATGGATATCCACCAGCTCAGGCATGTCCTGACGCCGTCTATCCAATATCTCTACCAGCACGATCCTTCGGTCAGTGCATCCAAGATCCAGCAGATGGATTCCATAGACGCCCTGGACAGCGCGAACAAGGTCACCCTAAGCCTTGAAAACAAGCTGCAGACCAAGCGTAACGGTCTGAGCGCGGATCTTCTGCGTTTCTTGATGTCGACGGATTACAATATAGAAGATAACAATACGCTCGGCAAGGGGTTCCAGATATTCGAGTATGAAATGGAATTCAAGCCATGGTCGTGGTTTGAGATCGACTCGGACGGAAAATACGATACGGTTAACAAGCATTTTGACACGATCAATGTGGAATTCTGGAATACGGTCGGAAGACTCAAGACGCATGTCGGCTATCGTTATGCCCACAGCCAGAGCAGCCAGATGACGATAGGCCTGGATTGCCCTCTGAATCCGTTCTGGACCGCCAGCATCTATGAACGCTTTGAATTCAAGACGGGAAATCTTGTCGAACAGGAATACCGCCTGACGCGGGACATGCATTGTTGGTTGATGGAGATCATCGTCAACCAGCGTGAAACCGAAGGGGTCAGTGTTTTTCTGGCCTTCAAGATCAAGGAATTCCCGGATATCGGCATCAATGCGGAAGCGTCGTTCAGTCCGCCCCGAAGCAATCAGTGATCCAGGAGGATGCGGCTTTTATGAAGATTGCCATTATAGGAACGGGTTATGTGGGTTTGGTGACAGGGGCATGCTTTGCCGAATTGGGACATGACGTTATTTGTATCGACAATGATGCTTCGAAGATTCAGGCCCTGAAGAAACTCAAGGTACCGTTTTACGAGCCCGGTCTGGAGGAGATGGTGCGGCGTCATGTCCGGAAAGGCAGATTGTCTTTTTCCGGCCAGATCGCCCATGGCGTTAAAAAGAGTGACGTGATCTTTATCGACATCGGAACGCCTCCC
>CAZAYJ010000124.1:2581-4371 GCA_964489335.1 uncultured Planctomycetia bacterium | reverse complement strand
CGTTTTTCACGTTCATATGGTATATCATACTGCGTCAAAAAACAACAAAAATGTATCTGTCCGTCCACGTCGATCGTGACGTAGCGCATCGACTGGTTGGCGCACATCACCAGGTTGTCCGAAGCCAGGACAGGCTCGCCGATCCGTATGGGCGTATAGGCGAGCCTGAAGAAATCGAGCCGGGAAAAATGGAGCGCTTTCTGAAGGATCCGGAGAGATTTTTGGCGCTCCTCTTCAGAAAGGACAAGATCGTTCTCGCGGGACCTGCGGCACGGCAGGGCCGCCGTAAAATGGGTCTGGACGGCTTTCTGCTTGCGGGCAAATCTGATAACATCCTCAATGTGGGTGACATTAAGCTTGTTCAAACAACAAAGGATACCGAATGGCAGGCCTTCTTTGCGGCAGAACTGAAGGGCATCCAAGAGTTGCGAGAAGTGCCCCTTACCACGTATTTGTTCATAGACATCACGCCGCGGGCTTTCAACGCTGATGCTCAGAATGCTCAACTGTTGACGGTAAGTCCGCAGCAACTCCCGATGTGCCGGCAGAAGTAGGCCGTTTGTCGAAAAAGTAACAGGCAGACCTTCTGTGCGGGCCAGTGCCAGCGTTTTTTCCAGATGTTTATACAAAAAAGGCTCGCCGCCGGTCAAGTGGATGTTTTCGATGCCGTATTTTTTTGCCCCCGCCACCGCCTTTTCCACAATCTCAAAAGGCAGATGCTGCCCCGAGGCCTCACCCCTCAGGCAATGCCTGCATTGCATCTGGCAATCCGTTGTCGTCACGAAAATAAGGTTCAACATAGCGCCGCGCTGGCTATTTTATCCGCCATACTGCGCTATGGCGGATGCATCTAAAAAAATGCTCCGGCGCAGTCTTTGAAGTATCCTCCACCGCACCGGAGCATTGAAAACATGCCAACAATGTTAATTACAGAACCGTGTCTCCTGTCGCATCACCGTCAAGCTCGCCGCCCATGGAGATATTCAAGACGTATGCGCCCATGTTCGGGTTTTCTGCCGCAGGTGTCGTCAACCTCGTCGCCGTCGCCAAACAGGCCGTCGTTGAACTCAGGTCTGTTACCGTCGCGCATGTCGTCACGTAAGTATAGTACTTCGCCGCAGGCAGGTTCAAATCGAGGGTACCGATGGTCGTTGCATAGACAGCATACTGCGCCGCATATCTCATCTGCGCGCTTCTGATGGCAGACAAAATGTTCTTGGCTTCAGCAGCCCTGCCCTTTTCTGCGATTCTGATGTAACGCGGCAACGCGATGGAAGCGAGAATACCGATAACGATAATAACGATGATGAGTTCCAACAGCGTAAAACCGGCTCTCCTTTTTCTCCTCTGGAACATATTTGCCCCTCCTTTTGGTTGAAAAGTTATACCTGTTTTATCTTCTTAGGCTCATCCGACTATGCCTAAGTGTATCATTTCAAAGCAATGGAGTCAAGCAACTTGTGAAAATATTATGCCGTCTTCATGAAGGCGATGCTGAAGATCGGTAAGAAGATTGAAATAACCATCGCGCCGATGATAACACCGATAAAAACGATCATCAGGGGCTCAAAAATCGTCGCCAGGCGCGAAACGAAGACTTCCAGGTACTCCTGATAGTATTTAGCGATGCGCTTGAGCATGTTCGACAGCTCTCCGATCTCTTCGCCGATGGCGATCATCTGGACGACCATAGGGGTGAAAAATTCGCTTTTCTCCATAGGGACGGCCATACTGCGGCCTTCCTTGACGTTCCGCTTGATGTAACCGATGGCATCCGTCATCCTGATCGA
>CAZAYJ010000124.1:0-2481 GCA_964489335.1 uncultured Planctomycetia bacterium | reverse complement strand
GCCGTGCTCAGGCCGATAAGGATTTTTGTCGGCAGCGGCAGTTCCACGCCGAAATTCACGAGGATCGTCGCAAAAGTCGGGACAATCTTGACGATAAAGAAAAAAACGGCGGACACGGAGACAAACAGCAGAATACCGGGATACAGAAGGGCCGAGACGATCTTCCGCTTGAAATTGGCCGACTCCTCCAGATAATAGGCGAGCTTGTCCAAAACCATAGGGAGGTTGCCGCTGGCCTCGCCGGTCTCAATCAGGTTGATCCACAAGGAAGAAAAAATATCAGGAAATTTTGATAAAGCATCTCGCAACGTCCGGCCGGCTTCCATATCCAGAGACACCTGACCTACGATCCCGGCCAACTTTTTTGAATCCACCTGTTTGGAGATTACATCGAGGGAACGCAAAAGGCTGACGCCTGCTCCCAGAAGCATGGCCAGCTGACGGGCGAAAAGCACCAAGTCATGGGAATTGACGCCGGCATGCGTAAATTGTTTCTTGACCGTCCTGATTTCCTGAGGGGCTCCGGGCTCTTTACGGCCCACATCGAACGGAATGATAGATGTGATAAAAAGGCCTTTGCGCTGGAGTTGCGCGACGACCTCATCCTGGCTGGCGCCCTCGATGACACCCACCTCTTTTTCTCCCGTCGGCTTGCGGCAGATATAGGAAAATTTCGGCATTATTCGACTCCGATGGTCGCGCTCAGGGCCTCTTCCAAAGACGTGATCCCTTCTTCTACCTTCTTCAATCCACTCTCGTGGAGCGTCAACATACCCCGCGCTTCGGCGATCTTCTTAATCTCCTGAGCATTGACGCCCGACGTGATGTGATCCCTGATCTCGTCATCCACATACAGGACTTCGGCGATACATGTCCTTTTTCTGTATCCGATATGATTGCATTTATCACAACCCTTGGCGCGATAGATAAGGTCAGAACGAAACTTGAAACGCTCCCTTTCCTCACGGCTCGGTTCATACGCCTCTTTGCAGTCGGGACATAGGCGGCGCACAAGACGCTGGGCGACGACCAGGATCAATGAAGGCATCAAGAGATACGGTTCAACACCGATATCGATTAAGCGAGTCACGGCCGACGGGGCGTCGTTTGTGTGGAGCGTGCTCAAAACGAGATGACCGGTCAAGGCGGAACGCACACAAATCTGGGCCGTCTCAAGGTCTCTGACCTCGCCGACCATCATGATGTCAGGGTCCTGGCGCAAAAAAGAGCGCAGGGCAGACGCAAATGTCAGACCGATCTCAGGCTTGATCTGGACCTGGTTGATCCCCTCGATATGGTATTCCACGGGGTCTTCGACGGTCACGATATTCTTGGTCGGAGATTTGATTTCACTGAGCGCCGCATACAAACTGGTGGACTTTCCGCTTCCGGTGGGACCCGTCATAAAAATCAAACCGTAAGGCGCCCGAATCGCCTTGCGGAAAAGCTCAAGTTGCGGCTCCAGAAAACCCATACTGGCTAGGTCCAGAGAGACCCCCTCCTTGTCGAGGATACGCATGACGATCTTCTCGCCGTAAATGGTGGGCATGATCGAAATACGCAAATCAATGGTACGGCCCTCAAAACGCACAGAGAACCCGCCGTCCTGCGGCAGACGCTTCTCGGCGATATCAAGCTTGGAAAGAATCTTGATCCTGGAGACGATCGGCAGCTGCAGGTGCTTGGCCGGAGGCGGAATCTCATGCAGGACACCGTCAATCCTGTAACGCAGGCTGATCTTGTCCTTAAAGGGTTCAATATGGATGTCGGAGGCGCGTTCGTCAATGGCCTGCTTGATGATCAGGTCCACGAGCTTGACCACCGGGGCCTCTTCGGCCCTGGCGATCAGGCGGTCGATGCTCAGCTCTTCAGCCTCAAGCTCGACGGCGGTCTCGAATTCCTCCGTCACATTATAGGATTCCTTGACGGCGGCCTTCAGGATATCGCGCTTTCCGTAAAATTCCTCGATCGCCTTCAAGATCTCCGTCTTCGTCGCGATGACGGGATTGATCTCGCAATTCGTCACCTTGCGCAGGTTATCAATAAGAATAACATCCAAAGGATCAGTGATCGCGCATGTCAGGGAATTGAGATTCTTGGATAACGGCAGGACGACGTTCTTGATGGCAAATTCTTTGGAGATCAGAAGATCCAGATTCTGATCGGTCACGGGCTTTAACAAACCACTGCCCATGGAGACGTACGGCAGACCGAGTTGTTTTCCCAGGGCGACGACGACATCCTCTTCCGTCGCAAACCCCATCTTCAGAAGGAGTTCTCCCAGGCGCCCGCCCTCTTTGGCCTGGACCTTGATGACCTCCTCGAGCTGGGCCTGTGTGACAATCCCTTCCTTAACAAGGATTTCTCCTAATTTTAGATACGGTCTTGCCATGCGCTCAATTTTCCCATCTTTCCAACACGCTGTCAACGACTTCCTTGCGTGCTACGGGCGAAGACTGCTCGCGGAAAGGCAGTGACGAT
>CAZAYJ010000123.1:1659-4430 GCA_964489335.1 uncultured Planctomycetia bacterium | reverse complement strand
ACATCGACCAAAACAACCTGGGCGAGACCACTCTCGGCGATACGCATCGCCGCTGTCCCGCCCACAAAACCACCACCAATGATAGCAACCTTTTTCATGACAAAATTTTGTTAATTTTTCATTTTTTTGATGATGGCATCGGCCATGCCGCTCGTCGAAACTGCCGTCGGATCGTTCCTGTCTTTTTTAAGGTCATAGGTCACGCTCACGCCTTCCCTGATGACGTCCTTGACGGCGTTCTCCAGTTTATCGGCGGCTTTGGCTTCGCCCAGATAACGCAACATCATGACGCCCGAAAGGATCGTGGCGGTTGGATTGACTTTATTCATGCCGGTGTATTTCGGAGCAGACCCATGGACAGGCTCAAACAGGGCAATCCCGTCCCCCAGATTAGCCCCAGGGGCCACGCCTAGGCCGCCAACGAGCCCGGCGCAAAGATCGGAGATAATATCTCCATAAAGATTCGGCAACACGAGGACATCAAAATTCTGTGGTTTGGTCACCAGTTGCATACTGAGATTGTCAACAATCGCATCGCTGAATTCCACTTTTCCGGCATATTCCTGCGCCACTTCTCTGGCTACAGCCAGGAAAAGTCCGTCTGTATACTTCATGATGTTCGCCTTGTGCACAGCCGTCACTTTCTTACGGCCGTTCTTTAGAGCGTATTCAAAGGCAAACTTGACGATACGGCGCGACGCAAATTTTGAAATAGGTTTAATGGAAATGCCGGAATCTTTACGGATCTTTTTCGAGCTTAGGGCGTTGACAGTCTCAATCATCTTTGCGGCATCAGGCGACCCCTCCTGGAACTCGATCCCCATATAAAGGTCTTCGCTGTTCTCGCGGACGATGACAAGGTCGATATTCTTGAAAGCCGCAGATACGCCTTCCATGCTGCGCGCTGGCCGCAGACAAATATAAAGGTCCAAGGCATGACGCAGTTGAACATTGACAGAACGGAAGCCCGTTCCGACGGGTGTCACGATCGGCCCTTTGATGGCGACCTTGTTTTTCTTGATGGAGGATATGACATCATCCGGTAACGGCGTGCCGAATTTCTTGATGGCCGCTTCGCCCGCGATGAATTCCTCCCAGCGGATGTCAACGCCGGCGGCTTCGATGCACCGCTTGGCCGCAAGGCTCACTTCCGGCCCGATCCCGTCACCGGGGATCAGGGTGATGGTATATTTTGCCATGGCGCTCCACCTGAAGGTTACAGCTTGATGCCGCCGTATTTTTTGAAATGTTCAACGAGGCCGCCGTCTGAAAGAAGCTTACGCATGACCGGCGGAAGGGGATTGATCTTCATCTTTGTCTTCTGGGTCAAGTTACGCAATTCGCCGTTTTCCAAGTCTATCTGCAATTCGTCATTTTCCCGGATACCTGCCGTGTCGGCCTCGATCAAAGGCAGGCCGATATTGATGGCGTTACGGTAAAAAATCCGGGCAAAACTCTTAGCCACGACGCCAACAATCCCGGCCTCTTTGATAACCAGAGGGGCTTGTTCGCGCGACGAACCCATCCCGAAATTTTTACCCGCAACCAGGAAGGAAGCTCCTGGTTTAAGACGCGAATAAAAAGTCGGGTCAATGTCTTCCATGATATGCTTGGCGAGTTCTTTCATATCACTGATAGAAAACTTATACCGACCGGAAATAATATAATCCGTATTGATATCGTCGCCAATCTTATAGGAAAAGCCCTTAAGGATCATAGGTTTTTGAATTCATCCACATTTTTGGCTTTAGACAAGGCCGCTTCGTAGGTGATCGTCCCTTCCTTGTAAAGCTCTTTGAGCGTCTTATCCATGGTTCTCATGCCGAACTGATGTCCTGTCTGGATCAGGGTGGGAATCTGCTCGATCTCTTGTTCGCGGACCAGATTGCGAATCGCAGGAGTGCCAATCATAATCTCTGTAGCGACGACGCGACCAACGCCGCTGGCGCGCGGCAAAAGAAGCTGGGAAACAACACCCTGCAAACAGTCTGCCAACTGCAGCTTGACCTGCTGCTGCTGGTGCGGAGGGAAAACATCGATGATGCGCTCGACCGTCTGAGGCGCGTCCGGTGTATGCAATGTCGCCAGAACCAAATGACCCGTTTCGGCAGCCGTCAGGGCGGTCGAAATAGTCTCCAAATCCCTCATCTCGCCGACAAAAATGATATCAGGATCCTGACGCAACGCATGACGCAGGGCCTCGGCAAAAGACTTGGTGTCTGAATAGACTTCTCTCTGCTTGATGACGCTCTTCTTGTTATAATGCAGGTATTCGATAGGATCTTCAATGGAAATAATCATTTCCTGTCGTTCGGTATTTATCAAATCAATCATAGCCGCCATGGTCGTCGTTTTGCCGACGCCCGTCGGACCGGTCACAAGAACCAAACCGTTGGGTTTCCGCGCCAACTCGGCCACGACAGGAGGCAGTCCTAAATCCTGAAGTCTAGGAATCTCCAGAGGGATGCGGCGAAAAGCGCCTTCGACAGATCCTCTCTGGATATGGATGTTCACCCTGAACCGATCCATCCCTGCCATGGCCACTGAAAGGTCTAGCTCCCAGTTCCGCTCAAATATCTCCTTTTGTTCATTGGTAAGAATGGCATAGATCATTCTCTTGGTGTCATCCCGTGTCAACTTTGGAAAATCCGTCAAAACGAGACGACCATCAATTCTAAGGATAGGCGGAGAATTCTCCGTCAAATGAAGATCCGAAGCCTTCTTTTCAATTGTCAGCAACAATAGATCTCTGAGTTCCATATGAACTCCTT
>CAZAYJ010000123.1:0-1559 GCA_964489335.1 uncultured Planctomycetia bacterium | reverse complement strand
GCCTTCTTTTCAATTGTCAGCAACAATAGATCTCTGAGTTCCATATGAACTCCTTGATTTTGCCTATGATGGCTTCCTATTTCCATTTAAAATCAATCCTGCCACCCTCGTAAACGAGTGAGCCTGCGCCGTCAATTTTTCCGGTTGGCCGGACTTTATTCGGCCGAGCCTTGAAAAATATTTAGGCAGATGGTCAATGGACGACCGTTTATTTCACGTATGCCCTCGGGTCCGCGATACGGCCTTCGATAGCGGATGCCACGACCGTAGCCGGAGAACCAAGATAAATAAAAGATTCAGGATTACCCATGCGCCCTTTGAAATTCCTGTTGGCGCTGGAAACGACTACTTCGCCCACCGAGGGAACGCCGTTATGCGTGCCGACACACGGCCCGCATCCCGGGGTCACAACGCTGGCGCCTGCCTGAACCAAAATACCGATCAGACCTTTTTTCATGGCCTGAAGGTAGATATCCCTCGATGCCGGCGCCACGATAAACCGGACATCCTTCGACACATGACGCCCCTTGAGCATGCTGGCGGCAATTTCCAGGTCTTCCAGGCGTCCGTTCGTGCATGTCCCCAGATAGGCCTCATCGATATGCGTCCCACAGAGCTCTTCGACTGTAGCATGATTGTCTACGGCATGCGGCTTAGCCAGCTGCGGCACGATCCGGGATGCGTCATATTCCTTTACAAGACTGTAGACAGCGTCCTTGTCCGCATACTGCGGATTTGGTTTTCTCATTTTATTACGCCCGGAAAGCCATGCCAACGTTTTTTTATCGGCGGGGATAACGCTGAACTTCGCCCCCATCTCAACGCCCATATTACAGATGGTAAAACGCGCGTCCATACTTAAGGCATCGATACAGGGGCCATAAAACTCAACGGACTGGTATGTGGCCCCGTCAGCCTTCAAATCCCCGATAATATGAAGAATGAGATCCTTGGAATAAACGCCTCGTCCGAGTTTCCCGCGAACCAAAATCTTGATCGACGCGGGCACCTTAAACCAGTTTTTACCGCAAGCAAGACTAATGGCTAAGTCCGTGGAACCGACGCCTGTTGAAAGAGCACCTAAAGCCCCATAGGTGCAGGTGTGCGAATCCGCGCCCAAAACAAGGTCGCCGCAAAGCACATGACCGTTCTCCGGAATCACCTGATGGCAGACACCGCACCCGATGTCATAGAGCAAGAGCCCTTTCTCCCGGGAAAAATCGCGTAGTTTCTTGTGAACCGCGGAAACACCCATATTCGGCGAAGGCGCACTATGATCGATGACGATGGCAAATTTGCCGCGATCAAAGGCCTCCTTAATCCCTAGGGCGCGAAAACGATCCACGATGATACCGCTCGTCCCGTCCTCCCCGAAGCAAAAGACGATGTAGCAGACGGCAAAATCGCCGGCCCTCAGATCCTGACCTGCATGTTGACTTAAGATTTTCTCCGCTATCGTCTTACCCATCATCCGCCCTCAGAAAACTTTTCAGCAAACAATCCCAGGCTGCCATAAACACAATTCTTATGAAGCGAGGGGTCTTTTATAGCTGATTTAC